>CAZZKQ010000066.1:0-11033 GCA_964654875.1 uncultured Verrucomicrobiota bacterium
ATGCTGGCGACCGTGGCGACCTTCTGGTTCCTGCGCGACTTCCGGGACATCTTCATCTTCGTGCCGCTGATGGGTTTCGCGACGCTGTCGCTGTTCGGCGGGTATGCGATCTACTTTCCCGAGCTGTTCCCGACGCGGCTGCGCAGCACGGGCACGAGCTTCTGCTACAACGTCGGCCGGTTCATCGCCGCCGCGGGACCGGCGGCTCTGGGGATCCTGACCGGGGTGGTCTACAAGGACACCGCGGAACCCCTGCGGTACGCCGGGATCACCATGTGCGCCGTGTATTTCATCGGCCTCATTGCCCTTCCCTTCGCCCCGGAGACCAAGGGCCAGCCGCTCCCGGAGGAGGAACGAGGGGCAGCCCACTGAGACTGCGCGCGACCGGCACATGCCGGTCCGCCCGATCACCTCATCCCCTCCCCATGGTGTCCTGGAACCTCCGTCTTCCGAGGAAGGTCCGAGGAGACCTGGATGCGCCTCGCGACGGAATCCGCGACTCGACCCCCTGCATCCGCAGCGGAATGGAGGTGCTCGGAATTCTTCTCGGCCTCGTCCTGCTCCTACCCGCCCTAGGCCAGGACGAGGAGTTCAAGACCCGGCTCTCTCCGTCAGAGCGGATGACCCGGCCCCATCTCGAGGCGGCCCATCGCTCCGCCTCCCGGTACCAGAGGATCCGCCGCCCGATCCCGGAGCGGCCCGGGTTCCACGATTTCCGCTGCATCCTGCATGCCCACGCCGAGGATTCCACCCACACCGGAGGGACCCGACCGGAGATGTGCGGCGACGCCATCAAGGCCGGCGTCCACGGGATTCTCCTCACGGACCACTTCCGGCCGCCGCGCGACTTCATGGACTCGTGGCGATTCAGGACCAACGGAGTGTTGTTCATCCCGGGGTCGGAGGTCCGCGGATTCCTCGTCCATCCTCCGCGATCGATCCTCGGGGCGATGCAGCTGCCGACCGACCCGTTCGTCGAGGCCGTGACCCAGGACGACGGGATGATCTTTCTCTCGCACATCGAGGAGCGTCCGGATCACCCGCTGGATGGCCTGACGGGACTCGAGATCTACAATCGGCATTACGATGCCAAGCAGGACTTCCGCGGGATGCTGACCCTGGGCTTGAGGATGACCGATCCGGATCAGGCAGCGGAACTGGCGGCGCTCCTGAAGGAATTCCCTGACGAGCTGCTCGCATCGCAGGTGCAGTACCCGACCGCCTATCTGGAGAAGTGGGATGAGGGCACGAAGATCCGTCGTCTCACTGGCGTGGCGGCCAACGACTGCCACCACAACCAGGTGCTGATCGTGAAGATGGTGGATGCCGACACGGTCCGGGTGGGGACACTGGTCGACAAGGACGAGAGCCTGCAGTCGATCAGCGCCACGCTGCGCCCGTCGATCCGACGCCTCACCCGCGGACGAAAGCCCGGAGACATCCTGGTGCGCCTGGACTTCGACCCATATTTCCGGTCATTCCGGAACGTCTCCACCCATGTCCTGGCTCAGTCGCTGGAGGAGGCGGCCCTGCGCCGATCGCTTCGGACGGGTCGGGCCTATGTGAGCCATGATTGGATGTGCGATCCGACCGGCTTCCAGTTCGAGACGGATGGGGGGTGGATGGGGGACGAGGTGATTTGGCATCCCGGACTCGAGCTGCGGGCACGGTTGCCGGTTCCGGCCCAGATCCGGATCCTGCGCCATGGCGAGGAGATCGCCTCGGGTCATGGCACCCGCTTCGGGGTGAAGGCACCCGGACCCGGAGCCTACCGCGTGGAGGCCTGGCTGGAGATCGGAGGGGAGCTCCGTCCGTGGATCTATTCCAATCCGATCTACCTGCGCTAGGGTCCCTCCATGCTGCATCTCCACCTGCTCCGTCATTCAAACGCCGAGGATCTGCCACCACCGGGGAGCACGGACGACTCCGATCGGCGGCTGACGGAGGACGGACGTCTGAAGGCCCGACAGATCGGGACCGCGTTGGGGCGCCTGGGTCTTGTCTTCGACCTCATCCTCGCCTCCCCGGCACTCCGGACACGCCAGACGGCAGAGCTGGTATCCGCCCGCTGGAGGCCTCGGCCGCCGCTGGAGTTCCTCGACGACCTGAGGATCGGCGGGGATGCGTTCGGGGCGATCCAACGGCTGTCCCGGAGGAAGGCGCAGGGCGACCGCTCGGTGCTCGTCGTGGGACACGAACCCGAGCTGGGCCGGCTGGCATCACAGCTCCTCGCGGGCACACCGAATCTGTCCCTAAGCTTCAAGAAGGGGTCCATTTGCCGACTCTCGATTGAGAGGGTGGCCTCCGGTCCCTGTGCCACGCTGGAGTGGCTATGGACTCCAGGTCCCTTGCGTCGTCTCGGCGGTTGGAAAGGCTGAGCACAAAGCCGGGGGAGGGTTTCCCGGAAAGGACCACCACCCATTCACCTCTTCCGAGGGGCTTGGCTCCGACTGCGGGCTGCTGATAGGTTCTGCCGATGCCTCAGGGCTTGCGGACTCTTCAACTGGCGGTGGTGGCGGCGTGGCTTGGTGCGTCGATCTTCCTGACCTTCTTCGTGGGTCCGGCTTTGTTTTCCCCTGAAGTCCTGAAGGTGATCCCCAAATATCATGCCGGCCGGGTGGCCCAGGTGATCCTGGGGCAGTTCTTCTGGCTCCAGCTGACCTGCGGCTCGGCCGCACTCCTGCTGTCCCTCGTCGGATGGGCTTTTGGCGGAGCCCGACAGCGCACGTGGGCGGCGCTCCTGCTCGTCACCCTCGTCTCCGTGGTGCTGGTGGCGGGCCAGACCCTTCCCCCGAGAATGGAGCGGTGGCACGCCATCCAATACGCCCCGAACACAACCCCCGCACAGAAGGCCGAGGCCCAGGCGGCCTTCCGTCGCCTCCACGGATTCTCGCAGATCGCCAACCTCGCCGTGATGCTCGGCGTGACCCTCTATTTCCTCCAGCTTGCCCGTCCCGCGCAGCGCCGGACGATCGGCAACGCCTGAACTGCCCCCCTCGGAGGGTGGATCGACTGGACTAGGCCTTGGCTTCGGCACCGTCGGTCCTGCGGGTCTTCCGCGCCCGAGGGATACGTGGGGCATCGCTCCACAGCCCCTCGAGATCATACTGGGACCGCGTCTCGGGACGCATCACATGGACGATCACATCGAAGAAATCCGCCACGATCCAGTGGGTCTGGCCGGTGCCGTCGGTCGAGTGGGGACGTATTCCATGGTCACGGTCGAGGGTGTCGAGGATCTCCGTCTCGACCGCCCGGAGCTGGGGTTCGCTCGTGGCGGAGGCAATGACGTAGAAGTCGGTGACGTCGGAGACCTTCCTCACGTCCAGGACCACGACATCCTCGGCTTTCTTGTTCTCGGCGAGTTCCCGGCACAGCTGGGCGAGCTTCTTTGAATCCATGACCTCCGCCAGAGTGCCGGCGACACGCGGGACGAACAAGCGACGAGTTGGGTCCCGGGGTAAGGGTTATGACATTCCGCTGGGAGCATCCCGCCCGGGGAGGCGTGGTGGATGGGACGATTCGGTCCCATCCAGTCTGGAAGATGGCATCAGACTCGCTTCCCTCCCTGCATCTTTTCTTGGGTGAGTCGTCCAACCGGATGTCGGCACCTCGGAAACCAAACCAACAACCCATGCCCTGTGCGTGTTCATCCTGTGTCGCCAAGCATCCATGTGCCTCGGAGGCCCATGGATTTGACCGTGGCCGAACGAAGGCGGACGGTGGATTTCGCATGACTGAGAAAGCGGAGGACACCCATCCGGATGCCTGGGTCGAGAGGGGTGTCGAATCCCGGGCTGTCCGGGTCCGTTGGGGATTCATCGGCCTCCTGGCGGCGTCATGGTTGTGGGCTTTCTTCACCTGCATCCCCTATTGGGACAGGGATCCGAACTATGCCTTTGGGTGGTCCGTTCCGCCGTTGATGGCGTTCTTTCTGTGGCGCCGACTCAGTGACCTGCCGACATCCGCGTGGACTGGAACCGACTCCAAGCCCGTTCCATGGATGCTCCGGAATCGGTGGCTTATCGCCTTGGCGGCCTTCGGCGTGATCCCGGTGGAGGTGTTCCGCAACGAGTTCGTGCAGTCCACGGTGTTCCTGTACGCCGTCAATCTCTGGGCGGTGGGCCTCAGCCTGGCTGCCTCGGGGTGGCTTGGCGGACGGAGGCTCGCCCATGCGTCGGCATTCCCCATCCTCTTCTTCCTGACCGCGATCCCATGGCCCGGGGCCATCGCGCAGCACATCCAGCAGGGGCTGATGAAGGCTGTCGCGGAGATCGTTGCTTCGGTCCTGCTCTGGATTGGAATCCCGGTCACGCTCCAGGGAGCGCAACTGCACATGGACAATGGCGTGGTGGGCATCGTGGAGGCCTGCAGCGGCATCCGATCCCTCCAGACCTCGATCATGGTGGGACTCGCCATAGGGGAGCTCCATCTGCTGACACGTCCTCGTCGGATCGGGCTCCTTGGGATGGGGATGATGCTCGCCTTCGTCACCAACCTTGGAAGGACATTCACCCTCTGCTGGGTCATGGAACGGCATGGGGACAAGGCGATGCACGATGCACATGATCCCGTGGGGAATGTGGCGATGTATTCCCTGATCGGACTGATCTACCTGGCCGGGCGCTGGCTGGAGACACCTGCGGTATCCCAGAGTGCATCGACACCCTCCCTCAAGTGGACGGATCGATGGAGCCGTCTGAACTGGGATTCAGTGCCCGACCTGAGGCCGCTTCTCGTGCTGGGACTGGCGTTGGCGGCAGCCATCCATGGATGGTACTTCGCCTTGAGGGTAGGGATACGCCCCCAGGTGTCGGGGCGCTTCGTGAGCAGGACCCCAAACCCTGCAACCGTTGTGAACCGTGAGTTCAGCGAGAACGTCTGGGCCTTTCTCGGGGCCGATTCCGGGGAACAGTTCGACGTCCAGAGTGCCGATGCACCGAATGGCAAGGTCAGCTTCTACCATCTCTTCTGGAAACCCGGTCCCAAGAGCCTCCTCGCCCTGACCCATCGCCCGGACGCGTGCATGCCGGGTGCGGGATGGATCATGAGACCGGGAGTGGAGCGGACCCAGATCCAATTCGACGGAACACCCATGGAGTTCCTCGTGTTCACGTTCGATCGGACCGATTCCAAGGTCAGCGCCATCCAGCTCTGGGGGAACTGGCGGAACGGCAAGCCGGTCGAGTTCGATTTCGGCCTCAAACTCCGCGAGCACCCCGAGTCGTTCAGCCTGCTGCCGTCAGGTCGTCACCTGATGGGGGTCGAGGTGCTTTCGGCCTTCGCCACGTTTGAAGGCACCCCTCCCGGACTCGAGCTCTTCCAGAGAGAGATCCCGAATCACTTCAGGCTGAACGCGGAATGACGATGGCACGCTTCCGGCTTCCCTCCGGACCTCGCAATCATTGAGACCACCATGGATCCATCCGCGCCCCCCCCGTCCGGGAAGACTCAGAACCCAATGAAGGCTGCACCCGAACCGAGTCGCAGCCCAACGCGCTGGCTCCTCTGGGGTCTCGTCCTCACCGCGGCCGTCGGGATCGCAGGATGGAAGATCGGTCTGCCGAGGGCGCGGCAGGCACGCGGCATCGCCTATGCCGAGGAGGCCCGGGCATTGATTCCGTCCGGAGACATCCGCGGGGTGTTCTCGAAACTCGATGCCGCGCTCCGTTTTGCCCCCGACCATCCCGAGGTGCTGAGGACCGCCGCCCGCCTCTACAAGGACGTCGGCAATCCCGCCGGCCTTGGCCTTTTCGAGAGGCTGATGGCTTCGGGAGCTTCCTCCCTGTCCGACCGCAAGGCCTACATTGAACTCGCGCTTGCGCTCCGCCGATCCGACCTGGCCGGCCGCGAGCTGGAGACCCTGCTGAAGGGGAATTCCAGGGACGTCGAGCTGGTGCAGCTGCTGGCCCTCCAGCAGCAGATCGCCGGCGACTACAAGCGCTCCGCCCAGACCGCCGAGTACGCGGTCTCGCTCGAACCCAGCAATCGCAGGAGCCAGCTTCTCCTCGCCTCCCTCCTCGTTCGGAGCACGGAGCCGACGATCCGCAAATCCGGGGAACGCCTTCTCTGGGGAATCGCACTCGCCGGAGGGGAATTCAGCCACCAGGCGGTCGATGCCCTCGCCGAGAGCGCCGATCTGTCCGAGGGTGAGACCCATCTTCTGATCCGGGATTTCCGATCGCGGACCAACCTCCAGGCCAACGACGTGATCCAGGCCGAAAACCTGAGGATCAAGCTCAACCCGTCCATCACCGCCGAGACCGTGACCCGGACGATCACCCTGATTTCGGCCACGAATTCGTCGCCCGAGATGCTCTCCTCACTGGGGCAGTGGTGTCTCCAGCATTCCCAGGCGCGGGCAGCGCTTCGACTCATCCCCGAGGAGAGGGCGGCGACCAACTCCTCCCTGTCCTCCGTGAGGGCCTTCGCGCTCGCCCAGTCGGGGCAGTGGGAGGACCTGATGAAGATCCTCGACAACAAGAACTCGGTGCTCGAGCCCTCGGTCGCGCATCTGCTCAGGGGCCAACGATCGCTGTCGCGGGACGACCGCAAGAACGCCGAGGTGGAGTTTCAGAATGCGCTCCAGCAGTCGGATCTGACGGTGGACCGGGTGATCTTGATTGCCCGGACCGCCGAGGCGACCGGTTTCCCCGTGGTCGCCGTGAAGGCCTACCAACGTCTCTTCAAGATTCCCGGACGCGGAATCTGGGCTGCCGTGGAAAGCCTCAGGGTCCTGCGGGGACTCGATGATGCATTCCTGCTGCGCGATGTGCTGCGTGAACTCAACCGACAACTGCCGGGGGACGACTCGGTGGCAGCGGAGCGCGCCTGGGCGGAGCTGTTTGTGGACAACCGCTCGGCGGACGCAAAGACCATCGCAAAGAGGCTCACGAGCATCCAGCCCAGCGATTCCAACGCACGCTTCCTCACCGCGCTCGCTCTTCTCAAGGAGGACAAGCATTCGGAGGCCCTCGCCGAGATCGAATCCTCGTTCTCCAGATGGGAGGATCTACAACCTCGCTGGCAGGTGGTCTACGTCGCCGCGCTCGGCGCCAATCACCAGCGGGAGTCCGCCCGGAACCTGGCCTCCCGCATCGACAGGAAATCCGTCCGGTCCGCGGAGCTCGATCTGATCCGCCCCTACCTGCCCACGCTCTGAGGCTCGTCCATCGCGGCGTTCCTGCCGCCCGGCATACCCGCCACGGCGGAATTGAAGGGTTCGGGACCCACGGCATAGGCTCCGCCGATGCAAAGATCGCCCATGGGTCCCTACCACGGAAAGCTCGTCATCCACATGCCCTCCGGCTCCCTGGGGATTGCCAGCTCCAGAAAGGCTCCTTCGCCCAAGGACCAATGCGAATCGTGGGAATATTCGCTTCGGTGTGCCGACCGAACGAGGAGCCCGTTCTTCCCACAACGGGAGATCCGCCTGGCGACCGCCTCCCAGAAATCACGGTTCCAGGAATCCCGGCGGAGCCTTGCACTCCACCATCCGGGACCTCCATGGCCGCGGCAGTCCGATGCCGACCCACGCTCCGCCTCGCACGGACGGGGAACGGTCTGAATCGGCTCAGCCGGCTTGGCGGACAAAATCCACCGACAGGGAAGTCGTCTCCCACGCATCCATCTCACTCGCCCGCGCAACCAGAGTCCTGCGGGACTTGTCGAGGGCATATCGACCCAGCACGAGGCGGAACGGAGGGTTGGCCGCCCGGGACAACGCGAGGATCGCGTCCGCAGCCCGGACCGGATCACCCGGCTGGCGCCCGTCCATCCGGCTCAGGAGGGTTCTGAAGCGACCGGCCGTCGACTCGTAATCCGGGATCGCCGACTCCGCGGCCTCGATGGATGCCTTCAGGAATGGGGTGCGGATCGGACCGGGCTGGACCACGGAAACCTGAACACCGAAGGCCGAGGCTTCGGACCGGACGGACTCCGCAACGAATTCGATCGCCGCCTTGGATCCTCCGTAGACGGCGAACCCTGGATAGTTGGAGATGGTGGCTGCCGCGCCGATCAGGATGAACCGACCCGCCCTCCGGGCCCTGAACAGGGGCAATGTCGCCCGGATGAGATCGATGGGCCCCATGAGATTCACCGCGATGTTCCTCTGGATCTGCTCCCGCGAACACTCCTCGAGCCCGCCGATCAGTGCACAGCCCGCGTTGCTGACCACGACATCCAGCCGTCCCCACACCGCGGCGGATTCCTCCACCACGGACGGAATCCGATCAGGCTGGGCAAGATCGAGCTCAACCACCCGCAGACGCCCGCCGAATCGCGTCACCAGATCCGCGAGTTGTCCCGGACGTCGGGTCGTGGCGACCACCCGCTCGCCTCCCTCCAGGACCCGTTCCAAGAGGCTTCGTCCCAATCCGCCGGCGGCCCCGGTGACGAGCCAGACACGCGAATGCTCCGCGGGGGGTGAGTCCATACGGTCACATCGGTGCCCCACGAATCCGGATCGTCAACCGCGGACCAGGGATCGGCCCCACTCCCGGCTGCCGAGCAAGTTCCGCCCCTGCCCTGCCGATGCTCCTCCCTTGACGCCTCCACGGCCCGTTTGGAACCCTCCGAGGAGTTGAAACGGTGACAGATCCGTCCGAAAGAGCAGATCGACCACACCAAAGCGCAGGAGCAACCCCGTTTCCGGGGCGACCGCTCCCGGGAAAGCCCGCCGGGCGGGGCTGAACCCCGCTTTGCCCGTTTCCGCTCCCGCCTCAGATCGATGCACACCATCCATTTCTACGCCCCGCAGGACGTCCAGCACACCCTCCTGCTCCACGATTACACGACCTGGCATGGAACGCCGGGCAACTTCGTGGGGTGGGTGGCCCAGACCTATTTCTATCTCAAGCGACTGGGCTTCGACTGCGTTCCCTCCCGAACCCTCCCCGAGGAGGGGATCCTCCTGGCGGACTGGGATACGATGAACCAGTTCTTCCGTCCTCTCGACCGCGTGATGCTGATCTCGGCCCGGAGCGACGGGATGTACCACCCCTCCGCACACTTCAACATCCTCCACAACCCATCGCTGTGCGAGCAGGACCGGAACTCGATCTGGAACCCCCATTTCGTCCCGCACTGGCCGATGCCCGGACTGATCCGTCGGAATCCAGACCGGGGCCCGTCGCCCAGGACGGTTGCGTACATCGGTCATCCCAGCCAGCTGGCGCCGGAACTCCAGTCTCCCGAGTGGGGCGAGCGCCTCCGTTCCATCGGCCTCGACTGGGTGAACATCGAGAGTCCCTACCTCTGGCATGACCTCTCGGCCGTCGACGTGATCGTGGCGGCCCGCAAGTTCGATGGACACCCGTATCTTGGGAAGGGTGCCAACAAACTCTTCAACGCCTGGCATGCTGGCATCCCCGCCGTGCTGTCACCCGAGGTCGGCTTCCTCGCGGAGCGCCGCTCGGAACTCGACTTCCTTCTGGCCCGGAACGTGGACGAGGCCTTCGAGGCGGTGAAACGACTCAAGGAGTCTCCCGACCTCTACCGCGCCATGGTCGCCAACGGCGCAGAGCGATCCCGGGACCATTCCATCGAAAAAACGGCGGACCGCTGGGTCCGTTTCTTCAACGACGTGGCGTTTCCGGAATACCCACGGTGGTCCGCCCACAGCCTCGCGTGGAAGCGGTCACTTCATCTCAGGCGGTACACCGCGTTCCGGATGATCCGCCTCCGCATGCGGATCAAGGCGCTCCTCGGCAAGGACCAGTATCGGTAGCCGCCCGGGAGCCTCAGGAATCTCTGGTCGGGCATGGAGGTCCGTCCCTATCCTCAGGGGATGTCCACCGAGAAACCCAGGAGGGGGACGACCTTCATGGTCTGGGCTCTCCTGTCCCTGACGCTGACGGCCGCTCCGCCCTCCGCGGATTCGATCGCAAGGCTCCCTTCGCCGTCGGGGAGCAGGATCGACTTTGCCCGCGATATCCAGCCGATCCTCGAGTCCAGCTGCATCAAATGCCACGCCCGGGGCAAGGCGAAGGGTGGATGGCGCATCGACACCCGGGCCGACGCCCTGCAGCCCGGGGACTCCGGCCCGGTCATCGTCCCCGGCAACAGCGCCCAGAGCCGCCTCGTCCACCTCGTCGCCGGGACCGATCCCGAGGACGTCATGCCCCAGAAGGGCACCCGGCTGACGCCCGAGGCCGTCGGCCTGCTGCGGGCCTGGATCGACCAGGATCTCCCGTGGCCCGACACCGTCTCGTTCGCCAGGCCGCCGGCCCGCAACCTGGTGCCCCGCCGTCCTGGGATCCCGGGCCCCGGGCAGGCCAATCCCATCGACCCGCTCGTCGATCGCTACTTCGATTCGACCCGCCAGAAGTCACCCAACCCCGTCGATGACCGCCAGTTTGCCCGTCGGGTCCACCTCGACACCCTTGGCCTCCTGCCGACCCCGGCCGAGCTCGACGCCTTTGTGAAGGACCGCTCGAGAGACAAGCGGACAAACCTGGTGCGTCGACTGCTCGCCAACGACGCCCAGTATGCCCAGCACTGGCTGACCTTCTGGAACGACCTGCTCCGGAACGACTATCGGGGCACGGGATACATCGACGGTGGGCGCAAGCCGATCAGCACCTGGCTCTACGCCGCGCTGCGCGACAACAAGCCCTACGATCGGTTCGTCCGGGAGCTCGTGGACCCCAGCGATGCCAGCGAGGGCTTCACCAAGGGCATCGTCTGGCGCGGTGAGGTCAATGCTTCGATGACCCCGGCCATGCAGGCGGCCCAGAACATCGGGCAGGTGCTGATGGGCGTGAACCTCAAGTGCGCCTCGTGCCACGACTCATTCATCGACGACTGGCAACTGAGTGACGCGTATGGACTGGCCGGGATCTACGCCAACGACCGACTCCAGATGGTCCAGTGTGACAAGCCCACCGGGAAGTACGCCCCCTTGAAATTCCTCTTCCCCGAACTGGGCGAGATCGACGCCAGTGCCCCCCGACCCGAGCGGCTCAAGCGCCTGGCCGAGATCATCACCAGTCCCCAGAACGGCCGGCTTTCCCGAACGATCGTCAACCGAC
>CAZZKQ010000067.1:0-10918 GCA_964654875.1 uncultured Verrucomicrobiota bacterium
GCATCGAACCAGACCGTTCCACCCGCGATATAGCCGTCGACCGCCGCACCGGCGAGAAGCACCGGCTGAGACACCGGCCGGCCTTCGAAGGTCGCCGTCACCGCAGGCAAGGTCCTGATGTCGAAACCATCGCCCACCAGTTCGGTCGTCCCCAATTCGATCGCCCAGGACGCCTGGCTGGTGACCCCGGGTTGGACGGCGAATTCCAACTCCGCTGCCAGTCCGTTCGTTCCCGGCCAGAGGCTACCGCTGCTGAACGCCATATTGAGTGTGCCATCCTGCTTCGCGTAATCGTTCTGAGCCGGCGAGACGTTCCAGACCGTCAGTGCCCCACTGGGGATGAGTCCTCCGGACTTGAGACTGGCCGGACCCACCAGACGCAGAGCGTTGGTCGGATACTTCAGGCTCGCGGTGAGGCCGGAGATCTTCGCCTGAAGATCCCGCAACCAGACCTGCACCTTGAACGTCTGCCCCGAAACAGGAACCCCAGCCGGCAGCACCAACTCCGCCCGCTCCGTGACTCCGGTCTCACCAGCGAGCGCCAAACGCGGCGCCGCCACCCGAGGTTGCGGTTGCCCATCCAACCCCACCACCACCCGCAGCACGAAAAGCCACGACATCACAAGGGCCGTCAGACGTGACCGTGAAACGTTCATGGTCCTTGAAAACACCCCCCTCCATCCAACAGCGCGACTTCGTTCGGACCCAATGGAGTTCGTCAGTGTTTTCGGCCTCGAACTGCAGCTTCCCTGGACCCGACCCCCCCGCCGCTGGCCTGACGTCGATTCAGATCTCACCGCCACACCTCGCTGGCCCCCCTCCATTCCATGCTGTTCGCGGCAGTCCATTCTCCTGTTTTGCTACCAGATCGCAGTGTCGGGGCCAATAGATTCCTTTGCCATGACCCAAGCGCTGCGAGCGGATCACTTGTGGCGATGGAGCCCTCACTGTCTGGACTCGATCCGCACCCCGGCAGGATTCGGAAGCACCCCATCCCCCCTCTGCGACTCTGCGAGAGTCTTAAGGCTCGAGATTCCTGATCCCCATCTCGAAGACTCCAATCTGCCTCACTTGAGCGCCCTCAAACAGCCCGACACATCTCATCCGAACCCCATCCGGAGGCCTAAACCATGGCTGCTTGGGGGAAAATTACGTTTCGTTATCGTTTGCGTCTCTCGATGAACCTCTACGCTCATCGTGTTGGTCAGATCCAGTGGCGTACCGGCGACTCGCAACTCGTCACACCTCCACCCACTGACCGGACTCGGCGGAGCGGACGGCGGCATCCATGACCCGCTGGGTGGCGGCGCCGTCGTGGAAGGTGATCGCGCAAGGACGCTGCTCCCGGATGGCGTTGATGAACTCGACCGCCTGGTCGTAGCGGAAGGACACCAGCGGATCCCCCACGCCCGGATCGCGCGGACTCCCCGGCCAGACCCAGAAGTCCTTCGGGACCATCAAGGGCTTCAGCCCCGGTCCGCCCAGCGTTCCCGCCTGCAGCTCGTTCCACTTTCCGGTCGTGAACTGGAACGTGCCCGCGCTGCCGTTGAGTTCCACATAGTCGAGACTGCGCCACGATTCGTTGTGACCGCTCGCCAGCTTCGAGCTCTCCAGCACACCCGTCGCCCCGGTCGAGAACTCCGCCAGGATCGCCACCCAGTCGTCGGTGTCGTTCGGCGCCCCACCCCGGACCGGGGTCAGGTTGCGGAGATTGGCCACCAGACGCGTCATCGGGCCCACCAGATGGTGCGCGAAGTTGATCCGGTGGCTGAGCATGTCCCCGATCTCCCCCGTGCCTGCGAGTTTACGGACCTGTCGCCACCCGAGGTTGCGGGTGCCCCAGTCCTGGAGCCGCAGACACCGGTAGTGATAGGGCGTCCCCAGCTCTCCCTGATCGATCAGGTGCCTCAGATACCGCATCGCCGGCACGAACCGGTAGGTGAAGGCCGTCATGTGCCGCACCCCGGCCCGATCCGCCTCGTCCGCCATCCGCTGCGCATCCGTGGCATTCAATGCGATGGGCTTCTCACACAGCACATGCTTGCCATGGCGTGCTGCCGTGATGGCGATGTCGGGATGCAGGAAATTCGGGGTCGCAATGATCACCGCGTGGACATCGTCGCGGGTGACCACCTTCTCCCAGGAGGTCTCAGCCACCGGGGCACCAGTCTGCGTGCGGGCGGCCTCAAGGGTGGCTGGGTTGGCGTCACACAGGGCGTGAACCCGGACGTCCGGGCACAGGGCGAGGCCCGGGAGATGGTTCTGCAGGGTGATGCCGCCGGCGCCGATGATCGCGATGTTGAGGGTGGACATGGAACTGGGGAGGCAGACTCCGGAAACAGTTCGGAGCCGACAAGCTTGAAGCCCGGGTGGGGGACCGGCTAAAGACCGCGCCCTCCGAATGAACGAACGCTTCCTCAACCGGATCGCTGCCGAGCTCAACGCCCCCGTCACGAAGATCGCCGCCACCGCCCGGCTGCTCGCGGAGGGGGCGACCGTGCCGTTCGTCGCCCGGTATCGGAAGGAGGCGACCGGTGGCCTGGACGAGGTGGCGATCACCGCGGTGCGGGACCGCATGCAGCAGCTGGTGGAGCTGGAACAGCGCCGGGAGACGATCCTGAAGTCGCTGTCCGAACGCCAGCTGCTGAGCCCGGAACTCCAGGCGGCGATCCAGGAAGCCGACAGCCTCACGGTGCTCGAGGATCTCTTTGCCCCCTACCGTCCCAAGCGCCGAACCCGTGCCATGATCGCGCGGGAGGCGGGACTCGAGCCGCTCGCCCACCAGATCCTCGACCAGCAGGCCAGCCTCGATCCTCTCCAGGCCGCGGTCCCGTTCATCAACCCCACGCACCAGATCGCCGACGTCGCCGCCGCCCTCGCCGGTGCCCGTGACATCCTGGCCGAGCGGATCAGCGACGACGCCGTGGCCCGGTCGAAGATGCGGGATCTGTACTGGTCGGCCGGGGTGATCCGATCCCGCGTGGTCACCGACAAGCAGGCCGAGGGTGCGAAGTACAAGGACTACTTCGACTGGTCCGAACCTGTCGCCAAGGTCCCGAGCCACCGCCTGCTGGCCATGCGACGCGGCGAGGAGGAGGGATTTCTGTATCTCCGGATCACCCCTCCCGAGGAGGAGGCGCTCAACCTGCTGGAACCCCTCTTCATCACCGCCCGGGGAACACCCGCTGGCGAACAGGTCCGGCTCGCGGTGGTCGACGCCTACAAGCGCCTGCTCGGGTTCTCCATCGAGGCGGAACTACGCCTGGAGACCAAGAAGCGCGCCGACACCGAGGCGATCCGGGTCTTCTGTGAGAACCTCCGCGAACTCCTCCTCGCGGCGCCGCTGGGCCCCAAGGCCGTGCTGGCGATCGACCCCGGGTTCCGCACCGGCTGCAAGACCGTCGTCCTGGACCGTCAGGGCAAACTCCTCCACCACACGGTCCTGCAGCTCGCCGGCGGCAGTCCCGGTGCGATCCGCGAAGCCGCCGAAGAACTCCTGCATCTCATGCGTCAGCATGCGATCGAGGCCATCGCCATCGGCAATGGGACGGCCGGACGCGAGACCGAACAGGTCGTCCGCGCCCTGCCCATGACCCCGCGGATTCCCGTTGTGATGGTGAACGAGAGCGGCGCCTCGATCTACTCCGCCAGCGAGGTCGCCCGTGAGGAGTTCCCCGACCAGGACCTCACCGTCCGTGGCGCCGTCAGCATCGGACGCCGCCTCATGGATCCGCTCGCCGAACTGGTGAAGCTGGATCCGAAGTCGATCGGCGTTGGTCAGTATCAGCACGACGTTGACGAGACCGCGCTCCGGAAGGGGCTCGATGATGTCGTGATTTCCTGCGTGAACCGTGTCGGGGTCGAGCTGAACACCGCGAGCCGTCAGCTTCTCGGGTACGTCTCGGGACTGGGTGCATCCCTCGCCGCACAGATCGTCACCTACCGCGACCAGAACGGGCCATTCCGCTCCCGGAAGGACCTGCTCAAGGTCCCGCGGCTCGGCCCCAAGGCCTTCGAGCAGTGCGCGGGCTTCCTCCGGATCCGCGATGGCGAGAATCCGCTCGACCGCAGCGCGGTCCACCCGGAGCGCTACGCACTGGTGGATTCGATGGCGAAGGACCTCGGCTGCGGCCTCTCGGACCTGCTGAAGGACGGTGCGCTCCGGACCCGGATCCAGCCCGACCGCTACATCACCCCGGAGGTCGGGCTGCCAACGCTCAAGGACATCCTGGACGAGCTCGCGAAACCCGGACGGGATCCCCGTCAGCAGTTCGAGGCCTTCTCCTTCCAGGAAGGCGTCCAGAAGCCCGAGGATCTCAAGCCGGGCATGAAGCTCCCGGGCATCGTGACGAACGTCACCGCGTTCGGAGCCTTCGTCGACATCGGGGTCCACCAGGATGGCCTCGTCCACATCAGCCAGCTGGCCGACCGGTTCGTGAGCAACCCGGCCGACGTGGTGAAGGTGGCCCAGAAGGTCCATGTCACGGTGCTGGAAGTGGACCTGGAGCGGAAACGGATCGCGTTGTCGATGAAGGCGAACCCGACGCCCACAACCGAACCGAGAAACCGGACGTCACCGGCAGGACCCCGGCCTATCGGTCCCGGACGCCCCGGTTCCGGTCCACGTCAGGGTCCCTCAGGCGGCGGCGGTTGGAACGCCTTGGCGGATGCCTTCGACAAGGCGGGTCGGCCCGGGCGCTAGACGGATGAAGCCCACACGGGCCCGACGTTGCCGTTGTCGGATTCTCAACCCGGGATCAGTCTTGTCTCCGTGACGCCATTGCCGATCGCGATCCAGTCCCTGCAGGCGGCTCTGACCGAGGCCCTCCAGGGGCGGGGCCACGGACGGGTCACACTGGATCTGGGCGTGGTGCTGGACGCCGGGAATGCCGGAACCGCCGATCCGGAATGGCGGCTCCACACCGCCGGAGACCCGTTGCCGGCGGCCCATCGGATCCGCATCGACCTCGAGGTTGGGGTCCCGGGAGGCTCCACTCCACGGACCGAGCGTTCGGAAGGGTCTGCGGCAGCTTCGGTCCCTGGGGCGAGTCCGTCCGAAAAGACCTCGCGATCCGAAGTGGTCATCGACGCCGATGCTCTTCTCGAGACCTGCCGGCAGGTGTTTGGGCAGCCAGGATTCGACAACGCCGCGCGGGCCGAGGTCTTCTGCGAGGCGGCGGCCGGGCTCCCCATCGAGGAGCTCGAACGGGTGCTGGACCACTGCAGTTCCGGAACCCGTCCCCTCGCGGAGGATCCGATCACCAACGCCCACGGACGCATCCAGCGCGTCCTGCAGTCGGCTCCGATCGGTCCCACGGAGGCGGCATCCCGGCTGCGGGGCTGCCTGTCGACCGTGCCCTTTGAGACGCTGCTTTCGACGCTCCAGGACCACTGGAGATTCGGGACCCACTGGGGTTGATCCCTTGGTTCCCCGACAGCGGCCCAAATCTCACGTCACCTTCCCAGCCTCACCGGCGTCTGGAGAGGGGTGAAAAGAAGCCACCGGCTCGCCGCCTTGGGTCTCCTCATGGTGACCCTATCGGCCATTCCACAGGACAGTTCCCCCAACGGCTCGGCATCGCCGCCCGCAGGCCGCGAGACGGGCAAGCCCCGTGGGCCCGGCCGGAGGGGAGGCCCGCCAGGCCTGGTCAAGCCATCGATGTCCGACACCCTCAAACTGAGGGTCTACGCCGACAACTGGTTCATGCTCTACATCAACGGCGAGCTGGTCGCGGTCGACCCCATCAAGTTCACCCCTCACAACGTGGTGAGCGTGGACATCCTGCCCGAGTTCCCGATGACCATCGCGGTGCTCGCCAAGGACAACGCCGACCCGAAGACCGGCCTCGAATACGGAAGCAGCATTGGCGACGGGGGATTCTGTCTGAAGATCGGGGATGAGATCGTCTCCAACGGCTCATGGAAGGCGAAGTCCTTCTTCCACGGTCCGGTGAAGGGGGACACCTCCCACCCGACGGTCCGCAGGGAGGAGCTCCCGGACCGGTGGTGGGCGGTGGATTTCGACGACCGGTCCTGGCCTGCCGCGAAGGAGTTCAGCGAGACGGAGGTCGACCCGAAGCCCGTGTTCCGGGAACACGACTTCACCGGTGCCTCGTTCATCTGGGCCGATGACCTGGCGCTCGACAACACCGTGATCTTCCGGACGCGCATCGAGAAGCCCGGCTGGACGAAACGCTGGAACACGAAACCGGACCTCGACGTCTCGGGAGCCCCACGACAATGACACCCCGTCTTCTGACTCCCATCCGGAGTTCCTGGCCCCTGCTCCTCTGTGCCTGGCTGGGACTGGTCCCGGCGACCGCCGCACTGATGGACCGTCCCAACATCGTCTTCATGCTGTCGGACGACCAGGACTGGAACGGGTTGTCGGTCGCGATGCATCCGGAGGTCGCGGGATCACGGAGTGATTTCTATCGGACACCCAACCTGGAGAAGTTTGCGGTCCAGGGGATGCGCTTCAGCGCGGCCTATGCACCGGCCCCGGTGTGCTCGCCGACCCGTCTCGCGCTCCAGACCGGCATGAATCCGGCCCGACTCGGGTGGACCAAGGCGGCGCCGCCGCAGTCGGGGCAGCGTCTGATCGAGGGCACCTCCCGCAAGAGCATCCGGGCCGACGAAGTGACCGTCGCCGAGCTGCTCCGGTCGGCCGGCTACGCGACAGCCCACTACGGCAAGTGGCACCTCGGTGGCGGTGGACCCGCGGGCCACGGCTACGACGAGAGCGACGGCGACACGGGCAATCGGGATGCCGACCGGTTCGTCGACCCGAACCCGGTGGACATCTTCGGCATGGGCGAACGCGCGGTGGCCTTCATGGAAAAGAGCGCCAAGGCCGGGAAACCCTTCTTCATCCAGATGTCCTACCACGCCCTCCATGTCCCCGGGAATGCCAACAAGGCCACGCGGGACTCCTACTCAGCCCAGAAACCCGGGGAGATGCACCGCGATGTCGACCGCGCCGCGATCACCACGGACCTCGACACCGGGGTCGGCAAGGTCATCGAGGCGATCGACCGCCTCGGTCTCACCGGAACCACCTACGTGATCTACATGGCCGACAATGGCGGGGGCGGCGGCGGCGGACGCAGTCGGGTTCGGCCCCTCGCTGCAGGCAAGGGCGGTGTCTGGGAAGGCGGCATCCGGGTGCCCCTGATCATCCGAGGACCGGGGATTGCCCCGAATTCCTGGTGCCATCAACGGGTGGTCGGCTACGACTTCCTGCCCACCTTCTGCCGCTGGGCCGGAGTGAAGACCCCCCTGCCGTCGGGCCTCGATGGGGGCGACCTCTCACCCCTCCTGGTCGGCTCGACGGCCCCGGTGGACCGGCCGCATCCCGAACTGGTGTTCCACTTCCCGCACTATCAAGGCGATACACCGCACTCGGCGATCCTGTCGGGCGACTACAAGCTCCTGAAGTTCTACGAGACCGGGGATCGCCTGCTGTTCGATCTGAAGCAGGACCTCGGGGAACGGCACAACCTGGCGGCCACCCAGCCGGAGGTCGCGGATCGTCTGGAACGGCAGCTCGATGCCTACCTGGCCGAGGTGAAGGCCGCGTTGCCGCGTCCGAATCCCGGGTTCAACCCGGAAGCACCCACACCGAACCGCAAGGGCGGCGGCAAGCGCCAACGCCAACCCTGAACCCATGAAGACTCATTTCCTCGGCATTTTCGCCGTCGTTGCCCTCGGCCTGACCCCATCCCTCGCCTGGGCCCATTCCCTCGGGGACGACGGGCACGATCACGTCACCCCAGCCACAGGTCCGGGATTCGACACACCCCTGCTGCGTCTCCTCGCCGCCAGAACCCTGCCAGCGGCATCCGGAACCCCGTCGGCAACGTCAGCCGGTTCGACCCTGGCCAACAGGATGGCATTGATCTTCGGTCCGTTCGCACCCCGGGTCCGCACCCGGTCCGATGGAAACTTCCTGTACGTGGAGTCCGATGCGATGCCGGACCATGAGATGATGGTCGGCATCACCGCGTGGCAGCAGCAGGTTCCCCTGCCCCAGCCCTATACCGGCGCCAACGCCTGGCGGATCCCGCTGCATCCGTTGGTCGCGAAAAACCCCCTCTCGGCGAAGTCCCACTTTTTTCGCGGGGCCATCGCCCTTGCGGCGAACGGGGTCCCGATCTTCAACCCCATCAAAAACGACGGGGTCACGGACACGTTCCTGGCCGGCGAGCTGGACCGGTTCGGGGGCCACTGCGGCCGGGCCGACGACTACCACTACCACATCGCCCCGACCCACCTGCAGTCGATCGTCGGCGCCGGCAAGCCGGTCGCCTATGCCCTCGACGGCTATCCGATCCACGGGTTCACGGAGCCCGATGGCAGCACGCCGACCGGGCTCGACGCCTTCAACGGCCACACCACTCCGGCGCTCGGCTACCACTACCACGCCACCAAGACCTATCCCTATCTGAACGGCGGGTTCCACGGCGAGGTGTCGGAGGTCGGAGGCCAGGTGGATCCACAACCGGATCCTGTCGGCATCCGACCGGCGCTGCCCCCGTGGCGAGGGGCGCGGCTCACGGGATTCACGAACGAGGCGGGACGTCGGTTCAGTCTCGAGGTGACGGTCGGTTCCGCGGTGCACCATGTGAACTACGCCCTCGCCACGAATGGATCGGTGGACTTCGAGTTCGTCGGACCCGACGGACAGGTCCGCAAGGAGTCGTACGCCGCCCGGTCCCCCGGGGAACGCCGTCGCCCCCGACGGGACAGTGGGGGGGGTGGACCGGATCGGGGTGGCCCCTCCGAGGACCCACGCGACGGCAACCGGCCACGCCGTGGACCGGGTGGGGGACCGCCGGACGGTGCCGAGGCCAGACCTCCTGGCCGACAGGAACCGCAGGGCGACCGGCCGGCTCCATTCGTATTGGCTGCCCGGCGAAGCGGCCAGCTCGTGCTCAAAAGTCCAGCGGTCTCCGAAGGCCAGGAGCTGCCTTCGGAATTCACCGGTGAGGGCGCAGGGGTCACGCCGCCGCTGTCGTGGACCGGAGCCCCTGCAGGAACCCGGAGCTTCGCCGTGGTCATGGATCATCTGGCCAAGGGACCCGAAATGAAGTGCTACTGGACGCTGTGGAACATCCCCGCGACGGCCACCGGGCTGGCCAAGGCGGTCCAAGGGGTCGGCACCACGGGGGCAACCTGGAAACGTGGGGAGTCCTATGTGCCACCCCATTCCGCCGGCGGTGGCCCGAAAACCTACACTCTGCACCTCTACGCACTCTCGGAGGCACCGCGATTCGATCGGACCGCGAGCGAGGTCACGCGGGAGATGTTGCTTCAGGCGATACGGGAGACGGTCCTCGACAGTGCCGAGCTGAATGTCGTCTACACCCCGAAGTCTGGAGGCCTACAGCGTCCGCCCCGACGCGATGGCCCACCCTGAGTCATCCATGCAGCCCCAACCCCACCCCGGTCCGGCAAGGGTCTGGCCTATGTCCGCGGTCTCCATCGATCTCGCCCTGACCCTCCTCCTTGCAGTGTCGGTTCCGATCGCCGGGAATGCGGCCGATGCGCTTTCGGAAGGGTCCCGGGGCCGAGACAATCGCTCCGGTGAGCGCGGTCGGCAGCAGGGACAGGGCGGGGTCCGGATGCCCACGCCTGCCTTCCGAACCGAGATTCCGGAGCATCCACTGAGCCTGATCCTGGGCCGGCCCGCACGGGATTCCGTGGTGCTCAGCGTACTGCTGCACACTGCGGATCGGGAGGGCCAGGTGGCCTTTGGCAAGGCATCAGATCCCACCCTGCACACAACGGCCTGGCAGCCGATCGCCCGGGGACAACCGGTGCTGATCCCGATCGGTCCACTCGAGCCGGACACGGCCTACCGGTACGAGTTCCGATCGAGGGTGGCAGGTTCCGGGACGTTGGAGTCGAAGACGGGCGGCACCTTCCACACCGCACGACCTGCCGGCCAGCCGTTCACCTTCACGGTGCAGGCCGATCCCCACCTCGACTTCGGCACCGATCCCGGGGTGTATCTCCGATCTCTGGGGCATGCGGGCGCGTCGCAGGCCGACTTCCATGTCGACCTCGGCGACACGTTCATGACCGACAAGTACCTCGAGCCGCAGCAGGCGATGCCGCACTACCTCGCCCAGCGGTACTATTTCGGTCAGGTGGGACACAGCCTCCCGATGTTCCTCGTGCTGGGGAACCACGACGGGGAAACGCCGGGGCGCGGCGGGGACACAGCGATGGCCGAATGGTCGAACGGGATGCGGAAACGGTATTTCCCGAACCCCGAGCCCGACGCCTTCTACTCCGGCAACGAGGTCCGTCATCCGCGGGCTGGCCTCCTGCAGGACTACTATGCGTGGGAGTGGGGCGACGCCCAGTTCATCGCCCTCGACCCATTCTGGTTCTCGCCGAAGCCCCGCGGTGGCGGGCGTGACGGGAACAACTGGTGGCGCACCCTGGGCGAGACCCAGTACCGATGGCTGCGGAAGACCCTCGAGAACCGCAAGGGGCGCTTCACCTTTGTGTTCACTCACCATCTGGTGGGCGGAGGGACTCCGGAGGGTCGGGGTGGAGTCGAAGCCTCGAGGTTCTTCGAGTGGGGCGGACACGATCTCGATGGCCGGGAGACCTTTGCGGAGCACCGTCCGGGCTGGCCGGCCCCCATCCACGAGCTGCTCGCCAAGCGTGGAGGGGTGGTGGTCTTCCATGGACACGACCATCTGTACGTCCACGGGGAACGGGATGGGGTCGCGTATCAGGAAGTGCCGCAGCCGGGACATCCGCGTCCCTCCACAAGGAGCGCCGAGGAGTACGGGTACCGCTCGGGAACGATCCTGCCGGGCTCGGGGATCCTGCGGGTCCGGGTATCGCCCCAGCGCGCCACGGTCGAGTATGTGAAGGCGGACCCCTCTGGAACGGTGGCGGA
>CAZZKQ010000068.1:0-3883 GCA_964654875.1 uncultured Verrucomicrobiota bacterium
GCCGAAGCTCGACATCACGATCGTCCGCTGGTCTCCCCGACCATCGCCGTCGGTGTCGGCGATGTGCAGCAGCTGGTGGCTGGCGGCGACATAGCAGCCGCCCCGTCCATCAGGCACCACGCCGGTGGGGATCACGAGCCCGTCGGCGAACACCGTCTGGCGATCCGCCTTGCCGTCGCCATCGGTGTCCTCGAGGACGATCACCGCATCCTCGGCGTCCTGACCGGGCTTGATCTGGGGATACAGACGCGAACTGGCCACCCAGAGACGGCCCTTCGGGTCCCAGTTCATCTGGATGGGCTTGTAGAGCATGGGGTTCTCGGCGAAGAGGCTGACCGAGAATCCAGGCGAGACCTCGAACGTGGGTTCCGGCTGAACCTTGAACTTCGGGTCCCGGTGGGCGCGCTCGGCGGCCTCCTTCTGCAGGCGGGTCACCTCGGCAACGACCGTCGGATCCTGGTGATCGAGGTCCCGGAGCTTCGCAATGCGCCCCTCCCACTCCCGGATGAGGGGATCGAACTTCGGGATCTCGACGGCGTTCTGCCCCTGCTCGTATTTCCGGAACCCGAACAGATAGGTCCAGTTGGCGGGACGCCACCGGTGAAAGAAGAGCTCGTTCTTCTTCCGGACCGCGGCATTGAGCACCAGGTAAGCCGGGCTGCTGCCTTCAACCGTCCCGCCGGAGCGATTGACGATCGCATCGGCCAGGGCGCGGTAGCCAGATTCGTTGAGATGGACGAGGTCTGCCTCCCTCGGGAGGGCGGCGGTGGATTCGAGTCCGATGAACCGGGACCCGGTCTCGGAGGCGAGGCCGCGGAGTGCCTCCCGGACCGTGGAAATCTGTGAGGCAAGGACCTCGATAGGCCTACGGTCCTGGGGCGGCAGACCCACGGGAATGGCCCCCACGTCAAGGGGCCCCACCAAGATGAACCGGACGTCGGCACCCCCCAGCTCGCGGACGGCCCCCATGAGCTGCTGCATCTGCGCCAGGAACCCGGCCAGCTGTGCCGCCGAGGGGTCCCCCGGCGGGAGTGATGCCAGCTCAAGGGCTTCGGTCATCCCGTAGGCAAGGACGGCCACGGTGGGCTTGAAATCGCCGATCTGCTCCTTGACCCGCTTGAGCCAGTCGGACGGGGACTTGTTCCAGTCGAAGCTGGCGCGGGAGCGTCCCATCGGGGTATCCGCTGCCCAGCCCAGGTTGCGGAACGTAATGCCTCGGTCGCGATACCCAGCGGTGATATGGGTCTCGAGGTGCCCGTAGTCGACCTCCCGCTCGAAGAAGGTGTCCCCCAGGAAGAGGACCCGGTCTCCATCACGGAGATCGCCTTCGGCCGCCGACGTTCGGATGGGGATCAGGGTCAGGAGGGCCACGAGGACCATCCATGGGAGGCTTCGCAATCGGTTCATGGGATAGGAATTCCTGCGGCGCGTCCGCAACGGGGCTCCGGGCCTCGCGTCGGTTCGCCAGCGGGATGATGCCTGATTACACGGGCAACCTCCGCCGGGTGGCAAGCCCGGGACCCGGAAAACAGGGGGATCGACGATCGCTTCCCTCGAAGGAGGTCGGCCCCCACCCCACGGCACGCCCACCCCGCCGGATCCGTTCCTCAGTGCGTGTAGCCCTCCTCACCGTGCTCGGTGAGGTCGAGCCCCTGGTCCTCCACCTCGTCCGACACCCGACAGCCCAGGGTCTTGTCGACGATGAGATACAGGAGAACGGTGGCCACCACCGACAGCAGGATGATCAGGCCGCCCGCCTTGACCTGCTCCAGCCACAGGCTCTTGGAGACGAGGGGCTGGATCCGGTCAGCCAGAAGATTCGGGTTCATGTCCGCGCTGGCGAGGAATCCAGCCATGACGGTTCCGACGGTGCCTCCGACCGCGTGGACCCCGAAGGTGTCGAGCGAGTCATCGTAGCCGAGGGCGTTCTTGAGCTTGGCGCAGGCAAGGAACGTGGAGACGCCGGCGAGGAGCCCGATGACCACGGCGCCAGAAGGGGTCACGAAACCCGACGCGGGTGTGATGGTGGCCAGGCCTGCAACGGCGCCGGAACAGAGTCCGAGGACGGACGGCTTGCCACGGAGCACCAGCTCGAGGAGGCCCCAGATGCAGAGTCCGACCGCGGCGCTCAGGGTGGTCGCGACGAAGGCATTCGAGGCGATCCGATCCGCCGCGACCGCCGAGCCCGCGTTGAATCCGTACCAGCCGAACCAGAGCATCCCCGTCCCCACCAGACACAGCACCATGCTGTGGGGCGGGATCGGCTCCCGGCCGAAGCCGCGTCGTGGGCCGAGGAGAATGCAGAGGACCAGGGCGCTCCAACCCGACGTGATGTGGACCACGATGCCCCCGGCGAAATCGATCGCCTTGATGGCGGCCTTGTCGTTCCAGAGCCCGTTCATCCAGCCGTCCGCACCCCACAGCATGTGGGCCGTCGGGAAGTAGACCACGAACATCCACGCGGTGCAGAAGACCATCAGCGCCCTGAAGCGCATGCGCTCGGCGATCGCTCCGACGATCAGGGCGGGCGTGATGATGGCGAACATCATCTGGTACATCGCATAGATGTTGTGGGACACCCACGCGCCGTAATCAGCATTCGGCGCGTCCGTCACGCCCCTGAGAAAGCTCCAGTCGAGTCCTCCCAGGAACGGTGATCCCTTCGCGAACGACAGGGAGTAGCCGCAGGACCACCACAGGACCGTGACGATCCCGGCCAGCCCGAGGCATTGGGCCAGGACGGAGAGCACATTCTTCCTGCGGACCAGTCCGCCATAGAACAACGCGAGTCCAGGAAGGGTCATGAACAGGACCAGTGCGGTGCTGATCATCATCCAGCCGTTGTGTCCCGGCCCCGGAGTGCCGACCAGCGAGGTCGCGGGCGCGGTGTTCCGAACGTAGGCCTCGAGGTCGGCGAGGCGCTGTTCCACCGAGGGATCCGCAGCGGAGGCGTTGAGGATGAAGGCGACAAAGAGGGCCTGGAACGATGTGATCCGGAAGAGTTGCCTCATGGAGATGCCGGAGAAAGCCAGCCTCTGAGCGCCTTGGCAAGACCCCTCGCCATCCCTCGCCATCCCAGACATCCCAGACATCCGGTCAGCGACCCATTGCGCAGGTCCACCCCATCGACCGGGCCCCCCGCCCAGACGCAACGCGTCTGCGCTCCTGCAGGTGCACCACGCCCCCCTCTACGACTTCATGTCGTCCCCTCGACGGGATCCCCGTGACGCGACCGGAATCCAACCCGGCTCGATCCATTCACATTCCAGCAAAAGCGACTTGTCCAAGCCCACTGTCACCTGTAGGCCAGAAGCATGAACCCGCTCCCCTCCCTCCGCCGCCTCTGGGCCCTCTTGATATCGGCATTCATCCTTCTGCCCAACGGGCAGGCACAGGGCGTTAGGCCGATGTTGATGTCCACCAAGGGTGGTACCCAACCACACCTCGGCATCTATGTCGGGGGCCCGATCTACAAGGAGGAACGACGTGCCGGGACCCTTGCCGAACTGATGAAGTCGAGGTTCACCGAGGTGATCGTCTGGTCGGTCCACGTCGATCCCGATGGAACCCTGGACCTCAACAAGGAATTCCCGATCGTGAAGGACGGGGCCTACATCGGGGCCAAGCAGCATCCCAACTTCGCGAACGACCTGGGACAGCTCCGGCGGAGCGGACGGCAGGTCACCCTCGGTTTCGGAGCGGCAGGATCCCCGGCGTTCAACAACATCCGGGACCTCATCAAGAACGGCGGTGCCAAACCCGGCGGCGGACTCAGGAAGAATCTCGAGGCCGTCCGCAGCGATCTGCCTGCCGTCACGGTCATCGATCTGAACGACGAGGTCACCTACGACGAATCCTCGATGACCGAGTTCTCCGTGATGCT
>CAZZKQ010000068.1:3983-10799 GCA_964654875.1 uncultured Verrucomicrobiota bacterium
CGATCCAGGCGGTCAACCTCCAGTGCTACGGTGGGGGCCGATGGAACACCCCGGCCCAATGGACATTCCCGGGTATTCCGGTCTATCCGGGAATCTGGGCCAAGGGGACGGATTCGGGAGGACGGGCGGTCGGCGAGGAGACACCCGTATCCGCGTCCCAGCGGTTCGCGGATTGGAATCGGGTCTCAAGCGTCTCGGGCGGCTTCGTATGGCTGTATGACGAGATCCAGGGGAAGACCGAAACCATCGCCGAGGCCATCGTTCAGGGACTCCAGAGCGGTCGCCGGAGGAAGGGGTTGGAGAAACGGGTGGAACCACCCACCCAGGGTCGAAGAAAATAGCCGGGAGCCTGCCCTCTCCGAGGCGGAGACTCCAAGACGTCGACCGGCTCACGAACTCAGGAACCGGACCGACGCCGGGCCCTGCGCTTCGCTTCGAGCAGCCGGCTCGTCGGAGTCGAGGACTCCACCGGTTCCCGGTCCGATCCCTGATCCGAACCTGCACCCTCCGGGCTCCGGGAGACCTCCGGAGCGGCACCCGGGCCGGAGGAACCCGAACTTTCCGAGGATCGCATCGGCCCCTCGTCACTTCGGACCCGCTCCCCGGGTGAAACCGCACCAGACCCGCCCTGCCCCGCGCGGGTCCGACCTTCGCGGACCCGTTCCCGGGCCGTGAGCAACGACTGGAGCCCCTCCGCCTCGGGCTCGGGGGACGTCCGGCCACCCCAACCCAGCCGGGACCGGATCCCGGTCCACCAACGGGCCCATTCCGACCGGTCGACATCCACCCGGCGCACCCCCACGTCGATCACCATCAGCACCACGAAGCACTGCAGCAACGCCTGCCAGAGGTCGCTGGAGCGGAAGGTGCGTCGGCGATCCAACAGGAACGGGTTGTCGGTCTCCGGATCCAGCACCTTCCCGCCCCCGGCCTCTGCGAGGCGCTGCAGTCGCGCGCGGTCCGGTCCATCGGTCTCGAACTCCGGCGAATGGTTCACACTGGTGCCGAGCACCTGGGAGCCGACCGGACGGCCCTCCCTCATCTCGAGGAGGTTGACCAGATAGGCTCCGACCTCGGGGGCGGCGAACCGACCCTCGTAGCGACCCGGACCCGTCTGCTCCAACACCACGTCCGTCCGACGCCCCCCCGGCCCCACCACCGCCGCGCGGAGGTCGAGGAAGTTCCGGAAGTTGCCCTCGGGGTCGAGCGATTCGACCGACAGGACCCCGACCCCGTTGTCGATGCCCACCTTCGCGGTGTGGTCCGAGGCGTCCACCCGGCGGAGGGACCAGCGGACCGCCTGCGACCAGAACTGCTGGTACTGCGACCAGCCGATCCAGTCCCGCGCCCAGCGACTGCGGGCATCGCTGGTGAACGCCACCGACCGCCCCAACCCATGCTGCCAGTGGGCCAGCAAGGGATCCCCGTTGCCGGTCAGAAGCGGCACCTCGGCCCGCGGCTTCGGGGTGGTGGCCACATGGCCCAGGAGCATCGGCCAGGATCCGATGCCCCGCGTCAGCTCGCTGCCCGCCGCCACCTGCGGTCGAAACGGTTCCTCGGAGATCGCCGACTTCAGGATCACCGCCGCCTCCTTGATGAAGATCTGGGGCAGCTGGGCCGCGGAGCGGACGTCGTAGAACCGTCCACGCCCCTGTTGCGCCATGCGCTCCATCGTCGTGGGCTGGACATGCCCACCGATCATCACCGTGCTGATGGTGATGCGTCCGGCGAGATACTGCTGCATCAGGGCGTCCGAGGGCGCGCTGGGATCGCCATCGCTGAAGACAATGAGGTGCTTCAGGTTGGCGGTGGACTTCTGGAGGTCCCCGAGGGCGAGGGTCATGAGCCCCTCGAATCCCGGGAGATCCCCCTGGTTCATTCCGGCGATCTGTTGGGCCAGCGCGGTCTTCGAACCCACGGTCTGGAGCGGAAACAACGGCTTCTCGGTGCCATCCCAGAGCCACACCCCCATCTCATCCGTCGGACCCAGTGCATCGAGCGCCGCGAGGGCGATCTCCCGGGCCACCTGGTTGCCATTGGCGAACTCCATGCCGTGCATGACGAGCCCGAGGGCGCCCTTGGGCAGCACCTTCCTCGACGACAACTCCATGTCGAGCGGCAGCGCCTCCTCGAGCGGGGTGCTCCGATACCCTCCCGCCGCGAACGCCTGGTCGCCGCCGATGCAGACCAGCCCCACGCCGAAGTCCCGCACCGCACTCTCCAGCAGGCGCATCCCGGCCGGACCCAGATCCCCGGCCGAGACGTTGCCAAGGACGATGGCGTCGTGGCTCTGGATCTCCGCAAGGGTCGACGGCAACTCGGTCTCACGGACCACCCGGACCTCGAGCCGCGCCGCGCGGAGGGCCTGCACGAGGAACCGGTCGGCCTCCGGATCGCCGCTGACCACCAGGACCCGGGGATCGCCACGGATCTGGACGAAGCCGCTGGCCCGGTTGTTCTGGGTCACGGTGTCGCCGGAGGCGTCGACCACGACCTCGTAGGCATGGAATCCGGGCTTGTCGAGCTTCTGCGGGACCGACAGGAGATTCCGGCCCGGCTCGAGGACGACCTCCTGCTCCGCGATAGCGCGGTTGTCGCGGTACAGACGCACGGTCGCGGTCCGGGCCCGCTCGGTCCCGACCACCAGCCGAACGTCGAACGCCTGTCCCTGCTTCACGGAGGCCGGGACCTCCACCTTCTGCACCGACAGGTCCTCTCCGCGACGCGATCCCAACGCCACGACGTCGAGATCCACACCCAGGGACCGGGCCGAACGGAGGGCGGCAAGGCCGTCGCCGACGTTCTCGTTGCCGTCGGAGAGAAGCACGAGTCGACGCTGTCCCTGCTCCGGAAACGCTGCGGTGCCGAGTCGGATGGCGGCGGCGATGTCGGTGCGGTCGGTGGGTACCACGGTCTGGATGCGTTCGGCCTCGGCGACCGGGGTGGCGGTGGTCTCGAGGGCCGCCTCGGCACCGAACACGAGGAACCCGCCCTTGTCGGTCTCGGGCTTCTCCCTCGCCCAACGATTGGCCAGCTGGCGGGCCTGTTCCTGGACGGCTCCCGGGACGGAGTCCGACCGGTCGAGGAGGAAGAACAGGTTCATCCCGAAGTCCGGTCGCCGCCACTGGAGTCCGGCGAGAGCGAGGACAAGGATCAGAAGTCCGGCGAGCCGCAGGGCGAGAGCCCATCGGAGCCGTCGTGGAGCGAGGGAGGAATCACTTCTCCGGGCCCACCCGAGGGTCCAGACCGCCGCCACCGGCAGGAGGATCAGCCACTCGGGATGGGAGAAGTGGAAGGGCACGGACGACGTCTCGCCCACCGTCCCGGAGATGCCCACGGGGATCAAGCGGGAGAACCCGGTTCAGCGCAACGGGACCAGCTCCGCAACGAAGCCCCCATCCTGCCCCACATCCACCTCCACCCTCTCCGAGCGGGTCACCAGTGATTCCTCGATCCGGAGTTGGTTGGGGTCCGCGCCCGGCCGCGGATCGTCCAACCAGAGACGGAGTCGATGCGGACCCCGGGGAAGGAAATCGAGGGGGAGGACGAGCGAATGAGGCGTCCCCGATGAGAGCCCCCCCATGAACCACGACCGCCCCTTCCGTCGGACCGTCACCAGATGGGATCCCGGAACCGCCACGGGAACCCGGGTCTCGTCCCACCACGTCGGCACCCGCTGGAGGAACTCGAATCCGGGCTGCCCCACGTAGGCCGTCGGATGGTCTGCCACCATGGGCGTCGGATTGTCGAAGCACACGTACATCGCCAGCATGTGACATCGGGTGCCCAGGACCACCGGAGCCACCTGCCGGTACTGGAACTGGTCCCGGGGCACCGCCCGGAACCCGCCCAGATGATAGTCCATCGGGCCGGCAATCAACCGGGTGAAGGCCATGTCCACATCATGTCGGGGAGTGCACCGGTCACTCCACTTGAGGTACTCCAGGTTGAGCGCGCCCTCATGGTTCATGAGGTTCGGAAACGTCCGCTCCAGCCCCGTCGGCTTCCAGATGCCGTGGAGATGGATCAGGATGTGGTGTCGTGCCGCCGCCTCGAGGATGGATTCGGCGAACTCGACGGTGTCCTGGTCATCGTGGTCGAAGAAGTCGACCATCATGCCGCTCCACCCGAGCCGCTCGAAGGCAGCGAAGGCCTCCTCGACGCGTCCCTGCAACGCCCGGTTGTGGACCCAAGTCCAGAGTCGGACCCCCTTCGATCGCGCATGGTCGCGGATGGCGGCCAGATCGAAACCCTCCCGGGGTCGGGTCACGTCCGTGTCCGGTCCGGGTTCCACACCGGGCCTGGACTGTTGGTACCACGGTGTCGTGGTGACCTCGGTCGATGTCAGGGAATGGGCCTCGATGTGGTTCGAGGCACAGAAGTCGATGTACCGACGGGCCATCGACACCGACAGGATCGGGTCTCCGGGGCGTCCGTCGAAGACATCCCCATTCCACCAATGGAACGTGATCTTTCCCGGTCGGACCCAGCCGAAGTCGTTCGATGCCGGGGGATCGTTCAGGGAAAAGAGGGTTCCGGATTCGAGAAGTTTTCCTGCTCCTTGCGCCAGCAGGACCACCCGCCAGGGGGTGTCCATGGGAAGGGTTCGAACCGCCTTGGATCCGTCCGGCCTGGGACTCAACTGGCTCACCAGCTCCACCGCCTCCCCCGAGTCCTCCGGACGCATCAGGGACATGCCCGGATACCGCCTCAATGCCGCCTCGGTGATCGCCCCCGCGGTCCCGTCCGGCCACAGCAACGTCAGCGGCACATCGACCAGACGTCCCCTCGGAATCCGATCCCAGTCGACCGTCTCCACCGCATGCTCATGGGATGTTCGGAAGTTCTCGAGGAACTGGACCAGCGTCCCGGGGCGACCCAAGACCCGGAAGGAGGTGCCCTCATCCTCGATCACAACGGTGCCCTCGCCCTCCAGATGGTAGCGGATGGACACGGCATCGTTGTGACAGCGGACGATCACCTCGACGGGCGGACCGGACCGTGGAGAGAACCGGAGGCTCAGTTCCCGGTACCGATCACGGACCTGGTCTGCCCTCCCAAAAGGCCACGGGATGGGAGTGTCGACCTGGTGATGCAAGGCCTGCACGAGGGACGCACCCGCCAGGACATGCCCATGATCCCGGGTCACGAGATCCAGACGGCATCCTTCGAATCGCGGCTGACCGGCGACGCTCACATCCCAGCGGGGCAGATCGTCCGATCCGGCTTTCGGTGAGTGCAGCTGGAACTGGATCCGGCCATCCGGCGATCGGAGGATCTCGGTCGAAGCGGCACCCGAGGCCATCAGAGGAAACAGGATCCAGACACTCCACGGGACCATTCGCATTGGAGGACGGTCCCGGAGACACACCCGGGGATCAAGGCACGAGGCCGGAGCAGTCCCAATCCCAACGGGATTCCGGCCTCCAGCCCGGGGTTGCCGATCCCGAGAGGCTACCCTGGGTCCCCAGCCCGAAGGGTGTCCAACCGCAACGCGGTTGCGCACCCCGATGGGGCATGCGTTCTCCGGACCCACACCGCCACCACCGCGTCTGGGTCAGGACAGGGCCAGACCCAGCAGGCGTCCCGGCTCAATCGCCCCTAGAATGCAAAGAACTCCGGGGTTCCGGGGAAGCCGTTGACCGGGTGTTGGCCCAAGGACGTCGTGGACAACCGCCCCTCCAGCTGGGTCCTGGCCGCCGCACTCATCATGGCGGCACAGTGGAGTCCGCCGGCGAGCTTCTCGATGCGGAACGTGAAGTTCACCTCGGGCCCCGACAGGTTCTCCTCCCCCATCGTCGGCCCCCCACCGAGGATCACCGAACCCTGGTGCAGGACGAGCCGGAAGGCGACCGCACTGCTGGCCTGGAGCTGCTTCAGCGCCAGCAGGCCTTGGATGAGCAGGTCGAGATCCGTTCGGGTCGCCGGCCAATACGCCAGGAACCCATCCCCGAGGAACTTGTTGATGGCCCCCCCGTGGCGCTCGATGACCTGGCGACATTCCGAGAACCAGCGTCCGGTCAGCCGGGCCAGCTCCTCGGCGGGCATCTCCTGGCTGAGCCGGGTGGATCCCTGGAGATCCGCCAGCAGCAGCCAGCTGCGCACCATCCGGACATCCATCAATGTTCCGGAACCCGATTCCTCAAACAATGAGGAATCCTGCACGACGGGCTGGCGGAAGGTGAGGCGTGTCTCGCCGATCTGGATCTCGACCCCATCGGTGAGCCGTGTCGGCTGGACCACCCGTTTGCCGGCGACATAGGTGCCATTGCTGCTGCCGAGGTCGACGATGAAGAACTCGCCATCACCCTGCTCGTGGATCATGGCGTGGTTCCGGGACGCCTTCCGGTCGTCGAGGACCAGCTCGTTGGACGAGGAACGCCCTATCGAGAATGAACCCTGGATGGAAAGGGGTCCCTTCGGGCCATTCTCGATCCACGCGGTGGGCTGGCAGGAGGGGTTCATACCGATGGCGGGCGAGCCTGCGGGGAAACGAGGAATCCCGCAATCCCGGCAACCGGCCTCGATGCACCCTCGAGTCCAACGGACAGGCTCGGGCCCTTGATGAAAGCCTTGGGACAACACGGCCACGGGTCTCTCCCTCGGCCAACGCGTGCCCCCGACACGCCAAGTCACCCTTCCGGCCCCGTTGCCACGGTCGCGATCAATCCAGATGCCATGTCGATGCCGTCCCCTCCGAGGGCCATGTCCCACCCCGGGTCCAAGCGCCTCGGAAGGATTGACCGGCATTCCTCATGCCCCTGGGCTCCCTCTCCGGGTCAGCATGCTCCGTGGACCGGTTAGCAAGTCCGGAGA
>CAZZKQ010000069.1:0-10771 GCA_964654875.1 uncultured Verrucomicrobiota bacterium
GGGCGGGCCGATCCACCATCGCCAGATTTAGGGAGGCATCGAGGCTTGCGGACACACAAGGGGGAACGGGGGGACCTACACGGGGACGCGAGGAACAACACCGGCAGGGCTGCGGTCCCTCGCGGCCCCATCTCAACCCGTCACGCGTTGCGCACCCGTGAAGGGAGACGGGGTCCGCTCACACGGCAGAGGATCCCGATTAAACCCCAGGTTCCACCACACGCTCGCGGGGAAGATGGGGACGCCACGGAGGCCGTCCCGGGGAGGGCGCTCCCTCACCCACCCACTGAAGCCCTCGGCTTCAGGTCTCGAGCCACCCCGGTCTCGAGCCACCCCTGGGCCTCGTTTCCTACCCCGGCCCCTCTCCCGTTTTTCCTTCGCGCCTCCACGTCACAGGGTGAATCCCTCTCCAATGCATGCTCTGTGCCATTGCACCGTGGTGGCGGACATGCGACCAATCCGGGACGTCTATGCTCCGACTCGTTCTCTGCATCGTCGCCATCCTCGCACTCAACCCCGCCAACGCCGCGGATCCCGGGCCACAGCCGGAGATCCAGTGGCGATTCGCCGGCGGCGACGCCCTCCAGACCCAGACGCGCGCGCCCGTCCTGGCAAAGGTCCTCACCCTTCCAGAGGCGACGGCAGTAGGCCCTGTGCTGTCGCGTCACCTTGCGGAGACCTGGTGGCGGTTCACGACAGGAAAGACGAATATCCCCCCCGCCGCACTCGAGGCAGGTGTCGCCCTGGCGCACGACCTTCTCCGGAGCGGCTCCGTCGGCGAGGTGCTCCGGGGGACGAAGGGACGTGAGGTCGCCGTGGCGATCCAGCTTCCGGCAGACCGGATCGCGGTCTGGGAGAAACGCTGGCCCGCCTGGGTGGGTGCCATCCAGTCCGCCCGGAATCCGGCCTCGGCCTCCAGGCCCCAGCTGCTCCGGAAGGATGCATGGGTCCTTGCGGTATCCGATTCCGCAACCCAGCCGATGGAGTCGACCCTCGCACGGCTGACGGTCCCTTCCCCTTCCCCGGGAACGCTGCTGCACTGGAAGAGCGCCATCGCCGGTCGGCCTGCGCTTGAGCTCACATTCGCACCCACCAACGGAAATGTGCGGGTCGAGGGCACCCTGAAACCCATCCAGCCCATCCCGGAGCCGCTTCCCGGCTGGTTGGTGCCGGGGTTCATCCGTGAGCCCCTCGTCCAGTTCACGGCCGCTCGGGGTCTCGACCCACTCACGGCGGGTTGGCTGGACCCGAAGCCGTCGACCGGAAGCGGATGGCCCAACCAGCTTTTCGTGTGGGGTCAGCCCAACAACTCGTATCGCTACCCGTATTTCGCAGCCCAGTACGACGATCCGACCGGGCACCTGAAGCGCCTGCATGGGATCTATCGCGGGGGATTCGCGCCGGACAGCGCCACCCCACGCTACAAGGGGGAGCTCTTCGCGACCACCAACCGACTGGTCCTCGCCGGAGGCCTTCCGCTGGCGCCGATGGTGGAAGCGATGACCAAGGAGAAGAAACCCCTGGTGACAGTGGCCATGATTCCGCTCGTGAAGACCACCAATCCGCCATCCCCGGAGATGCTGTCCCAGATGAACCGGCCGGACATGCTGGTCTATGACTTCGAGTTCACCTCGGACTCAATCCGTCAGTGGAATGCCGCACTCCAGCTCCCAGACCTCCTGGAGGGCCGGAGCGTGGTGACCACCACCCCTGCGGTGCGATGGCTCCTGGCCGCGGGTCCCCTGATCGGAGAATGCGTGACCACGGTGACCCGGAAGGATGCCTCCCACGCGCTGATCCGCCGGAAATCCCCGGTGGGACTCTCCGGACTGGAGCTCGCCCTGCTCGCCAAGTGGCTGGATCCCGTGCCACCGGTACGGCTTGGCGCCCCCAACACCCCGACCAAATCCCGGAACTGAAATGCTCCGGCTCGGCGTCAACATCGACCACGTCGCCACCCTGCGGCAGGCCCGATACCGCGAGAATCCGACCTTCTGGCGAGCGGAGCCCGACCCGACTGAAGCCGCTCTCCTGTGCCAGGATGCCGGCGCCCATGGCATCACAGCCCACCTCCGGGAGGATCGTCGACACCTCCAGGACTTCGACCTGCAGCGTCTCAAGGAGCGGATCCGGATTCCCCTGAACCTCGAACTGGCGAACTCGGCCGCCATGGTTGAGATCGCCGTCAGGACGCAGCCCGAGTTCGTCTGCCTCGTCCCGGAACACCGGACCGAGGTCACCACCGAAGGCGGACTCGATGTTCGCGGAACCGAGGAATCGCTGCGCGGAACGATCGGACGCCTGAACGGGAGCGGGATCCAGGTCAGCCTGTTCATCGATCCAGATCCGGCACAGATCGAGGCGTCGGCCCGTGTCGGAGCCCAGGCCGTGGAGCTGCACACAGGACGCTATGCCGACCTGTTCAACCGCAAGGAGGAGCGGAACCGGGAACTCCAGCGGCTGGTGGACGCGGCACGGCTCGCACACCAGGCCGGGCTGATCGTGAATGCCGGCCATGGGCTGACCACCGGGAACGTTCCGGTCCTGCACGTCGTGCCGCACCTCCATGAACTCAACATCGGCCATACCCTGATCGGCCGGGCGGTGTCCATCGGACTGCCTGCCGCCATCTCGGAGATGTTGTCCGTGATGGAGGGCTACGTCGGCTGAGCCACGGAAAGGGTTGCCCGTACATGATCCATGGCATCGGAATGGACCTGGTGGAGGTCGACCGGATCGAGGACTCGATCCGGCGTTTCGGGGACCGGTTCCTGGGCAGGATCCTCAGACTCGAGGAGATCCAGTACTGTCAGGCCCAAGGGCGCCCCGCGCTCCATGTCGCCGCCCGCTTCGCCGCGAAGGAGGCGGCCAGCAAGGCTTTTGGCACAGGAATCGGGGCGGAGCTCGGATGGCTCGACCTTGAAGTCGTACGTCACCCAACGGGAAGACCTGCCCTGGTCCTCCACGACTCGGGATCGGCGCTGGCACGGCGGCTGGGCGTGGTGTCCGTCCACCTCACCCTGACCCACACGGTGACGACCGCCGGTGCGACGGTCCTCCTCGAGGGGTGAGCCTCACGAGCCTCAGAGCTCGACGAGGTCCGCAGGAACCCAAGCAGAGGGCTCCTCGGACGGCTTCATGACGGCCTCATGCTGCTCGATCTTCCGTCGAAGCTTGGACAAGGCGATGTTCTGGAGCTGGCGGATCCGTTCCCGTGTGACACCAAACCGACGCCCGATCTCATCGAGGGTCTTCTCCGCTCCCCCCTCCAGACCGAACCGCTCCTGAAGGATCGCCAGCTCGCGAGCGTCCAGGATCCCGAGGAATTGGCGGAGCATCCTGTGGGTTGTCGATTCCTCGAGGGTCGCATAGGGCGTCTTCCCTTCCGGATCGGGGACCACATCCGCGAGGCGGCTCGAGTCCTCGTCACCGAGCGGGGCATCCAGGGAGGACGTCTTCTGGGCGACGCGCTGCCAGAAGCGGACCTTCTTCACCGGCACATCCAGTTCCTCCGCCAGCTCCTCATCCGTCGCCTCCCGCCCGAGCAGCTCCTGGAGCTGGTGGGCGACCCGGCGCATCCGGGTGACCTTGTCGACGAGATGGACCGGAAGACGGATCGTCTTCGACTGGTTGGCCAGAGCCCGCTTGATGGACTGCTTGATCCACCAGGACGCATAGGTTGAGAGCTTGCCGCCCTTGGCCGGATCAAACCTTTCCACGCCCTTCATCAGGCCGATGTTCCCCTCATTGATCAGGTCCAGGAGCGGCAAGCCAAATCCGTCGTAGTCGCGCGCGATCTTCACCACGAGTCGCAGGTTGGCGCGGATCATGTGTTCCCGAGCCTCCATGTCGCCCCGGTGGATGCGGGCGGCCAGGGCATTCTCCTCCGCAATGGTGAGCAAGGGCACTTCCACCGCGTCCTTCATGTACAGGGACAGGGCCGAGCGAGTCTCATAAGGCGCGGACGCCGAGGCGGCATCGACCACCCCACGGGCCACCTCGATCTGGGGTTTCACCGCGGCCTGGGCCTTCGTCGAGGTCGCGATCTTCTTGGCCAACCGGGGCGGGATTGGTTTGGAAACCCGTCGAAGACGGACGGAAACCTGGGGCGAAATGGCACGGGTGGAGAGTTTCGGACGCCGGGAGGTGAGGAGGGGTTTTTTCATGTCGGGCGACGGTGGAGATTCGAGGAGGCTGGCCAGTGGACGATCGTTGTGTCGAAGGTTTGTCCAACATTGCCAAGAGTGTCAATGTTTTGTTTATGTTTTGTTGGACACAACTCGGACAATGCAGTTCCAGGCTTGGATTTCGCGGTGGAGGTGGGGATGGCATTGAACTCCGCCGTGTGTTTCCAGTTGTCTTTGTTCATGTCTTGTCTAGCTTCACCACTATGTCCGAACGCCTCCTGCGACATTCCATCAAGACGGTCTCGGAACGGACCGGATTGAGCCCGCATCTGATCCGGGCCTGGGAACGGCGGTACGAGACGACCCAGCCGGAGCGGACGGATGGAAACCAGCGTCTCTACTGCGAGGAGGACATCGAGCGATTGACCTTGCTGAGGAGGGCCACGGAGGCCGGGCACCCCATTCGCACGGTGGCCCACTTGCCCATCGAGGAGCTCCGAGGCCTCGTGCCCACGTCGGAATCCAGGGGTCGGTCGCCAGTGGGTTCCCTCCCGGAGTCCTCCGGCTCCAGCAACCCGCGGTCGACGAGGACAGGACCCGAACTGGTGGAGTCCGCGCTGCGGGCCATCACGTCCATGGATGCCTCCGCCCTGGAGTCCGTGCTGGAGGAGGCGGTCCTTTCACTGGGCCAGGTGGCGGTCCTGAGCCACGTGATCGGACCCCTGGTTCAACGGGTGGGCGATGGATGGCAGGCGGGCACGCTGAAGGTGGGGCACGAGCATCTGGCCTCGGCGGTGATCAGGACGTTCCTCGCGAATGCGGCACGTCCCTTCGCGGTCCACGCCTCCGCTCCAATGCTGGTGGCGACGACCCCCAGCGGCCAGGTCCACGAAATTGGCGCGGCTCTCGTCGCCGCGGCAGCGGCGAACAAGGGATGGCGGATCACCTATCTCGGCCCCTCGCTACCAGCCGAGGAGATCGCCAGCGCCGCCCTTCAAAGCCACGCACGGGCGGTGGCACTGAGCGTGGTCCACCCAGCAGATGATCCCCAGCTCCCCGAGGAGCTCCGGAGGCTTCAGCGCCTCCTGCCGGACTCCACAACCCTGATCGTCGGCGGCGCCGCGGTGGATTCCTACGACAAGACCCTCCGGGAGATCGGCGCCAGGGTGTGCCGATCGCTGAACGAATTCAGCGCAGTCCTCGACGGGCTCCGTCAGGGCAGCAACTGATTCTTCGCCGTCCACGGGTCCATCGTCGGGAGCCCCCCGATCAGGCTCCACGAATTCTGAATATTGACCTGCAACGACGGGTCGGTTCGGCTCACACTCCACACCGTCCCATGAGTGCCACACTTCGATTCCTCCTGTTCCTGACCGTTCTCGTCCCCCTCGGATTCCCCCAGACCCCGCAGTGGATCTGGTTCAAGAAGACGGAGGGAGCGGACAAACGCTATTTCCGGAAGACCTTCGTCGTGGAGGGATCCGCCTCGGAGGCGAAGCTCGTGGGGACAGCCGACGATGGGCTCGAGATCTTCCTGAACGGAAAACGGGTCCTCTGGGCGGATGCCTGGCAGAACGGCTTTGCCGTCGACGTCCGCCCCCAGCTCAGGTCCGGGACCAATGTCCTCGCGATCTCAGCCTGGAATGGGGATGAGTCCCCGGCCGGTGCCGTCGCCCAGCTCAGCATCACCACTGGAATGGGCAAGGAGTCGATCGTCACCGATGCGTCATGGAAGGGATCCGATCGCGAGGCGAAGGACTGGAATCAGCCCGGCTTCGATGACGGGTCCTGGGCCTCGGCCCAGGTGCTCGGCAAGATGGGCATGCAACCCTGGGGCAACGTGTTCGCGAGCCAGGTTGCCGGATCGGCCAAACCGGGAGCGGTCAACACCGCACCCGTGAAATCCGCTCCTGCCGCCAATGAGCTCTATCACCTTCCGGACTTCGACGTGCAGCTCGTGATGACCGGGGAACCGTCCGAGGGATCCTGGGTCAACCTCTGCGTGGACCCGAAGGGACGCCTGATCCTGAGCCCCCAGTATGCGAAGACGAATCCGGACGGCGGTCTTCTCAGGGTGACCCTGGGACGGAAGGGCGAGGTCAAGAGGAAGGAGTTCATCGCGAAGCCCCTCTATGATGCGCAGGGCATGTGTTTCGCCCATGGAGCCCTGTGGGTTGTGGTCAACCGCTACAGCACGACGTTCGAGTCCGGACTCTACCGGATCACCGACGACGGCAGCGATACCTGGTCGAACATCCAACTCGTCAAGGCCCTGCCCGGCGGTGGCGAACACGGTCCCCACGCGGTCGAACTCGGTCCCGATGGCAACATCTGGGTGATGGCCGGCAACCATACCAAACCCCCCGAGGGGCTCTCGCCCAACTCGGCCCACAAGAACTACCAGGAGGACCACGTCCTTCCCCGTCAGCCGGACGGGAACGGACATGCCACGGGCATCATGGCCCCGGGCGGCTACATCCTCAAGGTGAAGCCCGATGGCTCGGATGTTGAGCTGTTCTGCGGTGGCTTCCGAAACCAGTTCGACTTCGCCTTCAACGTCGACGGCGAACTGTTTGCCTGGGACGCCGACATGGAGTGGGACTGGGGCATGCCGTGGTATCGCCCGACACGGGTCAACCATGCGGTCTCAGGCGCCGAGTTCGGCTGGCGCTACGGCACCGGCAAGTGGCCCGACGACTACCCGGACAGCCTCGGCGCCGTCGTCGACATCGGCATTGGCTGCCCCACCGGCATGGCGAGTGGCCGCGGGGCTCGGTTCCCGGCCCGCTACCAGAGATGTCTGTATGTCCTCGACTGGACCTATGGCCGACTGATGGCGGTGCATCTCCAGCCTGACGGTGCGAGCTACAAGGCAACGATGGAGAACTTCATCGCACCCGCCGGACTGGTCACGCCGGGAGCGCCGAAGCCACCGCTCAACCTCACCGACGTCGTGATCGGAGCGGATGGCAAGATGTACTTCACGATCGGCGGCCGGGGAACCGTCTCCGGCCTCTACCGAGTCAGCTACAAGGGCCGGCAGTCGACCGCCCGGAGCAACAAGCCGAACAAGGAGGGGGCAGCCGACCGGGAGCTTCGTCGGAAGCTCGAGGCCCTGCACGGCAAGGCAGGCGTGGACGGCAAGGCGATCGCCTTCCTCTGGCCACACCTGAACAGCCCCGATCGGGCCATCCGCTACGCCGCCCGGATCGCCCTCGAGTCGCAGCCGGTCTCGGAGTGGAAGGATCGGGCCCTGTCGGAGAGCTCGATCGACGGCTCCATCACCGCCCTCCTCGCCCTCGCGCGGGTGGGTGACAAGGCGGTGCAGGATGAGATCTGGATGGCCCTCGGTCGCCTGCCCGTGACCGCATTCAACGAACGCCAGGTCGTGGATGCCCTCCGGCTTCTCGAAGTGAGCATCTCCCGTCACGGTCTTCCCTCGGATGAAATCGTCCACGGGGCCACCGAGCGCCTGTCGGCCTCCTACCCACAGGCCAGCGCCCGGGTGAACCGCGAACTCGCACAGGTCCTGGTCGCCCTCCGGGCCCCGGACGTGGTCGAGAAAACCCTCGGAATCATGGCGCGGACCGCCACCCAGGAAGAGCTGATCCACTACCTGTTCCACCTCCGGACCGCCCGGGACTGGACCCCGGCACAACGGAAGGAATACCTCGAGTACTGGCTGAAGGTCCGCGAGGGCTACACCCACAATCCCATCGTGATGCGCTGGTTCGACGAGGCTGGGCGTCCCTATGGGGATGGGGCGAGCTTCAACAACTTCCTGAAGAACTTCCTCAAGGACGCGACCGCCAACCTGACCCCGACGGAAAAGGACGAGGTCACCCCGGTGTTGAATGAGATCGCGGCCAATCCCTCCGGTCGCAAGGGCAAGAGCGAGTTCCCCCCCGCTCGGCAGCGGCCGACCGTGAAGGAATGGGCCGTCGGCGACCTTTCGGGATCCCTCGACGCCGCAGCGAAGGGCCGAGACTTCGAGCGGGGACGCCAGGCGTTTGTCGACGCGCAGTGCCTCGCCTGCCATCGATTCGGGCGCGAGGGTGGGGGCGTCGGACCCGACCTCACCGCGGTCAGCGCCCGGTTTGCGCGTCGTGATCTCCTCGAGAGCATCCTCGAGCCCAGCAAGGTCCTGTCACAGCAGTTCGAAAACACCACGGTCACCCTCAAGGACGGTGAATCCATCACCGGTCGTCTGGTGGAGGAGACCCCGGACACGCTGGTCCTCCTCCCGAACCCCCTCCAACCGGATGGGAAGATCCGTGTGGAGAAGGCAAAGGTGGCATCGAAGGCCGCTTCGAAGATCTCCCCGATGCCAACCGGCCTGGTGGATGGATTGACCCGTGAGGAGATCCTGGACCTCCTCGCATTCATCGAATCGTCGGGGCGGCGTCAGCACCCGTCGTTCGCCCAATAGCACGGAACCGGCGGATGGGCCGGGATCTCTCAGAGGGATCCCGGCCGGTCCGCGGCCGCGAGTTCCTCCGCGGAATGGACCCCGGGGGGATGCACCGAGACGTTGGGAAGCCGGGGGCCGGATCGGTCGGCCGTCGCTGGCCCGCTCGCCGGAGCCGTGGCCGCGATGATCCCGGCGACGGCCACAAACCAGAAGGCAATCATGAGGGTCGGAACCATCCTCCGAACCCAATCCCGGGATGAACCGTCACGCCCCGGTCCGACCCCATCCACCCCCGATGCGGAGCCCGAATACCTCGGGCTCGCGAGGGTTCTCGGACTGGCCTTGAAGATGCCCGACGCCTGGATGACCGATGCCGCCAGGATCTCGGTCGCGTGGGAGATGTGTTCCTCGAGCTTCCTTCCCGCCCGCCGCAGATCACCCGTCAGTGCCTCCGAACCCGGTTTCAAATTCATGGTCAGTCCTCTCGATCATCGGTATCCACCGCGGGACCGACGGGGCTGGAACCTCCGCCTGTCCTCTGGCGACCGGAGAGCCGACAGGGCGTTGGGATCTCCCCAACCCTGCCCGCCTTCCGACACTTGAAAGAAACGACGGGTCGAACCGCTGCTGGCTAAGTCGTGGTGGGGTGGCTTCGCTTTCACAACGGTTCGACCCGGCACCTCGACCCTCGCGCAAGCCATGCGGATTCAACAATCGGCACCTCTTCCCGACACATCCAAGGAGTACGGCCAGCCTTCCTAGGGGATAACCCTAAAGGGGCCGTGCCGGGTTCCAGCGCCACCGGAACCCGCCTCAATCTCAAGAATGGCCCGCTGGACGCAGGTCGCGGGCCAACCGATCCCGTTGGATCACAAAGCCTCGAGCACACCGGGGAGGCCAAGGCAGCCCGAGTCCCGGGATCTCCCCCTCAGTGGGCGTGCAGCGGGGACAGGAAGTAAAGCAGTCCGGGTCTCAGTGTGCCCTGGGGAAGAATCCCAGGGACCTCGAGTCGGACACGCCCTGAAGCCCCGGAGCGACCCAACAGCCCCAGAAAATCCTCGAAGGAATGGGGTGAATCGAAGGAGATGAGATCGGCGTCCTGGATCCCTGCCAAGGCCTTGGCGCGGGAGACCGCCTTCTGGAAATCCCCCAGCTCGTCGACCAAACCCGCCTCATGGGCCTGGCTCCCGGAGAGGATGCGTCCATCCGCCAGCCCCTCCCACTCCGGCGACAACACCCGCCCGGACTCGATGCCCGCCTTCCGGTTCTTCTCGGCCGCCGCGGTCCTCCCCTCCCGCACCACCGTCTTGAACCGGATGAAACTTTCCTGGACGAGGTCGTTCAGGATCCGTTTCTCCTCGGGAAGGACTTCCTCCGGACGCTGCTCACCGCTGAACATGTCCTTGAGCTTGCCGCTCTTCACCACATCCGGGAGCACACCGACCTTGTCCATCAGCCCGCGATAGTTGTAGCCATGGAAGATGACCCCTATACTTCCGGTCAGGGTCAGCGGATGGGCGACGATCCAACGGCACGGAGCGCTGACATAGTACCCCCCGGATGCCGCAAGAGATCCCATCGCGGCCACGACCGGGATGTCGTGCCCGTCCTGGAATGAGCGGATGGCATCGTGGATCTCATCGCTCGCGAGGACCTCTCCTCCGGGCGAGTCGACACGCAGGACGACGGCACGGATCTTCTCGTCCTCAGCGGCGCGCTTGAACTGGTCCCGGATGCTCTCCACCAGATCTCCTGGGACGCCCGGGGTGCGCCCGCTGATGATGCCATCGATGTCCACCACCAGCACCTTGTGGTCGGCATCGTTGTCCTCCAGGACCTTCTCGCGCAGACGAGCCGGGCCCGGACGGGTTCCGGACGACAGCAGGTTCGTCTCCCAGCCCGACTCAAGGACGCCCAATACCAGGGCGAGGGCGGCGGCGCAGGTCACGAGGACACCGATGCCGAGGATCCAAGGCCATCGGGAGTGTCGGCGAGGCGGTTTCTGGGATGGGGACCGGGCGGAAGGATCCACCATGGGCGTCGCGGGAAGTTGCGGAGGGAGTGCATCGGACATTCCGACACGCTATTCCTGCCGCCTCCCGAGGCAAGGCATCAGGTCCGCCACCAGATCCGGGCATCCGCGTCCCAGAATCCCCTCGCGAGCGGCGGGGTCGTCCCCCAAAGTCCTCCGGCCGGCCCGATCCGCTCCCCGGCTCCCGTCCTCCATGAAGGC
>CAZZKQ010000070.1:0-10769 GCA_964654875.1 uncultured Verrucomicrobiota bacterium
CTGGATGCGGACGCGGGACATGCGTGGATCCTGGGGGTGGTTCGGGCGGATGGGGCTGGGGATTTGAGTGGATCCGGTGGGCGGTGTCGGTGAACCGGGCGACCCCGTCGTTGAACCGGGTCCAGAGACCCCCGTTGGGAAGGTCCTCGCTCTCGGCCTGGAGGAGCGTTCCCTGGCGCCGGATCTCGTCGAGACGCTGGAGCAGCTGCTGGCGCTCGGCAGGTGTCAGGTCCTGCCGGGTGCCCTTGATGAGCAGCTGCACCATCGCGTTCTCCCCCTGCTGGATGTCGTGCACCAGACGGGAGATCACCAGCTGGTCGCGGGTGATCTCGGTGACGCTGCGGCGGATCCGGCTGCTGTGGCGGACCGCGACGATGGCCGTGACGCCCAGGAGGAGGATGACGAGCAGGAATCCCGCGCTGAGGGCGAGGCGGATGGCCCGCTCCGGGAACCGTTGCAGGCCGGGAGTGGAGGTCATGGGACGGTTCAGTCGATCAGTCCCTTGCGTAGGGCGAACCGAACCAGTTCGGCGATCGAATGCAGGTTCAGCTTCTCCATGATCCGTCCACGATGCGCCTCCACCGTGTACACGCTCAGGTTGAGGGCCGTCGCGATCTCCTTGTTGGTGCGGCTCTCTGCGATCATCTGGAGGACCTCGCGTTCCCGGGGCGACAGCAGGTCCACGGGGTCGGTGACATGCCGGCGGTAGTCCTCCAGGACCGCATCGCTGACCCCGGGACTGAGCCAGCCCTTGCCCGAGGCGACCGCACGCACGGCGGCCAGGAGGTCCTGCTCGCTGCTGTCCTTCAACAGGTAGCCCTTCGCGCCGGCCCGGAGGGTCTCGCGGACGTACACGGCATCCTTCTGCATCGAGAGGGCCAGCACACGCGTGTTCGGCTGATTCTGGGTGATCTGACGGGTGGCCTCGATCCCATTGAGCTCGGGCATCGCGATGTCCATCACCACCAGGTCGGGTCGGGTCCTTTCCGCGAGGGCGACGGCCTCACGGCCATTCGAGGCCTCGCCCACCACCTCGAGGTCCTTTTGGGCCGAAAGGATCATCCGGAAGCCGTTCCGGACGACGGCATGGTCGTCGGCAAGCAGGATGCGGGTGGCGTGGAGAGGCATGGGACGGACTGGGACCTGACGGCGGGTCTGAACGTCAGACCCCTGGGAAGATTCGTCCGGCCGTCCAGGAATCGCCAGACGCATTCTCAGGTGTGGACGGGGGATGGGGTTCCGGTCTCCCGTCCTCCCTCACCAAGGCTTGAGATCGCGCCAGACCTTGGCTGGTTCAGGCGAGAGACCCCAGGGACGGCCCAATCCAGCCCGTGTCCAGAATGACCCCTCCTTCAGCCGTCCTCTGGCGGGAGGTCGGGACCGGATCCTCCCAGAGACTTCAGACCGCCATGGTTGGAACGAAACATCCATCGTCGGTCCCCGCATCTCATTTCCACCGCTGTCGAGATCATCTCAATCCCGCTGACGGCCTGGAATCTGCTGGCCGTTGGAACAAGAAAATCGGTCTCCAAAAGAAGTCTCCTGCAGGCCCGACATTTGCGCTCAATATCTCATCAAACGAATTCGATGGCTCGTCCACCTGCCGTACTCTAAACTGGATCGCTAGAACTATGAAGTATCGACCTGAAATTGATGGATTAAGAGCCCTTGCGATTATTCCAGTCATTTTCTCGCATGCCGGATTCTCAGCGTTTAGTGGTGGCTATATTGGGGTGGATGTCTTCTTTGTCATCAGTGGATATCTGATCACATCCATCATACTGAAAGAAAAACGGAGCGGGTCGTTTAGTTTGTTTTCATTCTATGAGCGCAGGATCCGGAGGATAATCCCTCCCTTATTCACGATGCTCGTTGCGTCAGCACTGGCTGCGTATTTTATCCTGACGCCAACTGAGATGAAGAGATTCAGTCAAAGCCTTGTGGCGGTTATCTTTTCATCATCAAACCTTCTATTTTGGAAAACGCATGGATATTTTGAATCATCCTCAGATTTGAAGCCCCTCCTGCATACCTGGAGTCTCGGTGTTGAAGAGCAATTCTATCTGTTTTTCCCGTTGATATTTTTGTTTCCATGGCGGGATCGATCCGGAAGGCTTCCGTTTCTTTTGCTAATGCTGATTATAGTCAGCTTTGTAACGGCTGAAGTTCTTGTCAAGACGGATCCGGTTTTCGCATTCTATAATCTAATGACGCGGGCGTGGGAACTTTTGATTGGAGCATTTGTTGCTGTTTTGCCTCCCAGTCAGACCGAAGAATCTCACGGTCAAAGTTCCACGAAAAAATCGCGCAACATCAAATCCGGAATCCTTGGTTTGATTGGGATTGTCTTGATTGCATTACCGTATTTTCTATATGATAACCACACTGCCACCCCAGGCAAGAGCGTTTTGATTCCTACGATTGGGGCGGCTCTCGTTTTATATTATGCGAGCGGAAACAATTTTGTTGGAAGGTTGCTTGGTGTTTCCCCGCTGAGATGGATAGGTTTGCTCAGCTATAGCGCCTATCTGTGGCACCAGCCGATATTTGCTTTCGCTCGATATACATTCGGATCCTACCTGAACGCGGGTGTGTTTTGCTTATTGATAATTCTTGTCTTCGCTGTGGCGTATTTGAGTTACCGGTTCATCGAGAAGCCTTGGCGGAATCCAGCCGTGATGGGACGACGAAAAGGGGCGGTGTATCTCGTTGGTTTGGCTGGCATTCTGTTTTCTTTCGGAGTTGCAGGGCATGTGACCAAGGGATATCCGGATAGACTATCAAGCAGGGAGCGAGAAATCCTTGGTCGTTTTGATAATTCTCTGCCAGAGATGAGATACTATTATTCAAACAAAATCGATGTGGCATTCCGGGATGATTGCAGCTTTTACAATACTTCTGAACGCAGAAATGGCGGTGCTGGGGCAACGACTCTCTCTACAAATCTCTCCGTCGATTGCTTCTCGAGGAAAAGCTTAACCTCGAAGGTTGTTTTTGTATGGGGTGACAGTCATGCCCAGCATTTGCATTCGGGACTGAAAAAGAACATGCCGGTCGATTGGGAAATCTTGCAGGTGGCCAGTCAGGACTGTCATCCTCGTATCGTGTCGGAGCCTTCCCTTGACAATTATTGTGACTATTCAAATTGGTTTGCGTTGACGTGTATCAAGAATAGTCGCCCCAATGTTGTTGTTGTGAGTCAGGATAGGAATTGCAGCGTAGAAAATATGGATGCCATCTACGCGGAGCTCCGCAAGGTTGGTGTCGGAAGGGTTGTTTTTGTCGGTCCAAGCCCGCGGTTTTTGATACCGGTTCCCGAGGTTTTCTTGAAAGCATTAAACAGTGAGATGTTTGATCCGACGAAATTCATCGACAAGAAGATTTTGGATGAAGACGTTTTTCTGAAAACCGTTCTGAAAACGAATGATACCTATCGTTATGTGAGTGCGGTTGATTGTCTTAAAGGTATTCCTGATGTGATTTTTGTCGGGTCTAGTTCTCCTGATAATTTGATCATTTTCGATACGGATCACCTGACTCCCGTTGGGTCGGATTATCTTGCGAAGCACGCGTTGGTTGAGGAGATCACCGGTGGCATTGAATGATGTAGCCTTGGGCTGTTGAAGGTGGCGTTGCCGCCATTCCTCTTTTCTCCCAGGAAAAATCAAAGTCCTCGCAACACTGAAGTTTGATTGGCTCAATCAAATTCAGATCTATCGCCTTTATCCGGGTCCTGAGGATCGGAGGTATTTCAAAGAGTTTCCTGAACAGTTCCAGTTCGGGAAATGAGGGTGATCCGAGGACAGGTCCACAATTCAGGATAAACTTCGGTGCAGGAGGGCACCGGTCACCAGGGGGAATCCCATCGGGTCAGAACGTTCCGTGAGGAGGAGGTGGGATTTTTGGAGGAATCCGGGGTGACCTACGATTCACGAGACCTCGACTGAGCTGGCATCCCTCCGGGATGCGGGAAGACGTGGGCGTGGATGTCCGGCGGTGTCGCTGCGCTCAACCGCCGGCTACGTGCTGATATCCCTCCGGGCTGGAACTGGAGGGGCGTGGCTATGCGGTTGGGATGGTATCCGGCGAGAATGGAGAGAGACCGAGGGTTGGTACCCCGGTTGGTTCGGGAGCATCAGCCCTCGGGTCGATGCTGGAAGCATCCCACCGTGTAGCCGGTGGTGGATTGGAGCGACTCCACCAGAGAATGCCCCGCTTCATCGGGATTGGCCGTCGGGGCGGCGAGTCTGCGCTGCCGCCCCCAGAAGAGAGTTGAGGAACTCCCCGACCGCCTGCCGCCATGCGACCGGTTCCGCTTGGGCGTAGGATTGGTGGCCGAGCTCCGGGAAGAGCACCCAGGTGCCGTACGATCCCAGGCGATCCCGGATCCGTTCGGCCTCCTCCAATCGGACCCGGGTGTCGCGTCCGCCGTGCAGTAGCAGCGTGGGAATCCGGACCTGGGCGGCGTAGTCCTCCGGATTGTGGGCGAACCCATCGAATCCCAGCTGGACCCCACCCCAGAACACGAGGCTTTCAGCGATGGGGAACTGGGGAAGTCCCATCAGCGTGCAGCGGTTCGCCACGGTCGTGAGAAGTCGGTTGAAGGGACACTCGATGATGAGGGCGTCGGCATCGAGCCGCCCCAGCGATGCGGCCCGCAGGATGGCTGCCGCTCCCATCGACGATCCGAAGAGTACGAGTGGACGACCAGGACTCGCAGTCCGGGTCTCCTGCGCCATGGCGATGACATCCTCTGCCTCATGGAAGCCGATCGACGTCGTCATCCCGCCCGAGCCACCCGATCCCCTGAAGTCCACCATCCAGACCTCGAACCCCATCCCGCGGAACTTCGCCGCGATCGGCAGCATGTCGGACTTGCAGGAGATGTACCCGTGGAACATCACGACCACCGGGGCTTTTGCGTTCCCGTCCGCCGATCCCGACACTGCCGGCACCCGCCAGGTCTCGAGTGGGGTGCCGTCCTTTGCCACCACCGTCCGGGTCTCGAACGGGAGATTGAGCGAAGATGGATCACGCGGGTTGACCGGACGGGGCAGTGTGACCCCTGAGACGAGGACGGACAGCTTCTCGGCCAGTCCCAAGGATTCTGGAGGACCCATGCGTCGGGCCCCGGGCGAGAACCGGACCATCGCCGTGGCATGTCGGTAGGCCAGCACCTGCAGCGTCACCGCCACGAGCACGATCCCACCCAACATCCACCGCGCCCAGCGTGCTGGACCCCACCGCAGGCCTCGTTCCATGCCGATGGTTTAAATATCGAAGGTTGACATGTCAACAATATGGCTTACAACAGTCGCCGTGAACCACAGTCAACCATCTGATCCGAGGTACCCGGCGCTGCTCCAGCTGTTGCGGACCTCGGATGTCATCTGGAACGCGAGCCGGCGGTTCTTTGAGCGGTGGGATCTCAGTCCGGCGCAGTTCAACCTGATGAACCTGCTGTTCGAGTCCGAAGCGGGACTGACGCAGAGCGATCTCGGGAGGGAGCTGCTCACGCATCGCTCCAACATCACGGGGCTGGTCGACCGCCTGGAGTCCCGCGGTTGGGTGACGCGGCGGGAGGAGGCGGGGGATCGACGGGCGTGGCGGGTTGTGCTGACGCCGACCGGGCGTCGGATCATCGAGGGCGTCCTGCCGAGCTACGATCGCGCGGCGGCACTGCTTTGGGAGGGGGTTTCGATCCGGCGGGCCACCGAGACCGCCACCGTTCTCAAGGAGGTGGCCGACAATGCGGAGCGCGGCATCGAGCGTTTGGAACAGGAGGGCGCATGAACCGGAATCGAAACTATCCACTGCTGTTGGCGAGCCAGTTCCTCGGGGCGTTTGGCGACAACGCCATCCTGGCGGTCATCGTCGGTCAGCTCACCCTCCTTCAGCGATCCGGTGAGATCGGGCTCGACGAACTCCGGACCCGGAGCGCCATCTACACGAGTCTGCTGTTTATCCCCTACGTCCTGCTGGCGCCGTTGGCCGGCTATCTCAACGACCGCCATGCCAAGACCTCGTGGCTTCTCGGGGGCAACCTCCTGAAGGTTCTCGGGGCAGGGGTCTGTGCTCTGAGCCTCTGGCATGGATACGTGTGGCAGGCCCCGGGCTATCTCATCGTGGGCATCGGCTCCACGATCTATGGTCCGGCCAAGTACGGGATCCTCCCGGAAATCCTTCCCCGTGAACGTCTGGTGAAGGCCAATGGCATGGTGGAGCTGCTCACGCTGCTGGCGATCCTCTCGGGGGCGATCGTGGGCTCCGTCCTCGTCGACCGCGCCCCCATCGGGGTCTGCTACGCCGCCCTGGTGGCCACGTTCGGGCTGGCTCTGGCCCTGAACGTGTTCATGACCCCGACCCCGTCCTCCCCGGACGTCCGGCTTGGGACGAGTGTCCGCGAGTTTTTCCGACACCTGGGACAGATGCTCTGCCAGCCGGTGCCGTCGTGGCGCGGTCTCGGTCGGACCCCGCAGTTCGTGGGCGACGGGATGGTGTCAGCGCTCCGGGGTACCCGCCTTGGGAAAATCCTGATTGGCACTGCGCTCTTCTGGGTGTGTGGCGCCGGCATGAAGATCAATTTCCAGCCCTGGGGTCTCGACGTGCTGCGTCTCCCGGACAACACCCAGATCGCGCTGCTCGGGGTCTGGCTGAGTGTCGGCGTCATGGTGGGCAGTCTCCTGGCCGGGATGGCCTTCAGGATCGGGGATCTCCGGAAGGTCCGGTCGGTCGGGTTCCTCCTTGGGGTTCTGCTGGTGCTGGTATTTGCGGTGGGAGCCCTCGGACTCAGCGGTTGGGGACGACAGGAATGGGCCACGGTCGATCCGGACGGAACCCGACGGGTCGGGCTGGTCTTCCTGCCGGCCGTGGCGTTCGTGCTCGTCGCCGCCGGTGTGGCGGCCGGGTTGTTCCTCATCCCGCTCAACGCGGCGCTCCAGGCGGAGTCCGACCCCTCGAAACTGGGAAAGACGATCGCGGTCCAGAACTTCTGCGACAACCTCGGCATGATCTCGGCGGGACTGGTGGTGCTGGGCTGCACCCGTGTCGGGCTGTCCGCCTCCCAGGTCTTCCTGGTCCTGGCCGTGATCGTCTCGGCGGTTGTCGCCTGGCTGCGGATCCCACCCGCTCCAGCTTCAAGGTAATCCATGAATCTGGTTGCAGCCAAACAACGAGGGCGGGGGGATGTTCGTGGAACCGCCTTGGCCTGGATCCCGGCAGGAACCCTTGCGGTCGGTGCCGCGCTGTGCTTCCACGCCGCGTTTCTCGAGGCCCGGCTGGCCTGGATGACGGTGGGGTATCTTGCCTGTCTGATCGAGCTTCGGAGGCTCCCCACACCCCGTGCCGCTTTCTATACGGGTCTGGTGGTCGGTCTTGGGATCCATGTCCCACCCATGGCCTTCCTCGGGTCCGTCTTCGGCGTGGCCGCACTCGTGCTCTGGATGATCCTTGCGGCGTTCCATGGTGCATTTGTGCTCCTGCTCCATCGCGTCGAGCGGATAGGTGGCTCCCTCTGGGCCCTTGGACTGGCGCCGATGGTCTGGTGCGGATTGGAATACTTTCGAAGCGAGATCTGGTGGCTCCGGTTCTCCTGGTTGAGCGTCGGCTCGATCTTCGTCGAAGGGCCCGGGCCGTGGTTACGGTTCTTGGGTGTGTACGGCCTTGGATTCGGTGTGGCCTCGATCGCGGCGACCGGGCTCATGCTCTTCCAACCTCGCCTTCGACAGTTGGGTGCCATGGCCGGAGCCGGCTGTCTGTTGGTTGCGGTGGGGGTTCTGATCGCGATTCCGTCCCGTTCGATGTCGCCAAAGGGCGATCGCGAGGGCGTCCGGGTGGCGGGCATCCAACTCGAAGCCCCGGGAGTCCCGGAGGTCCTGGTCGCTCTGGATGCTCTGGTTCAAAACGGTCCCGCTGTCGAGTTGATCCAGCTCAGCGAATACGCCTTCGATGGGGAGATCCCACCGGCCGTCCGATCCTGGTGCCGTCGGCATCGGAAATGGTTGGTGGCGGGAGGACGTGAGACTCTGCCGGAGGCTGTGACACCGTCGGCTTCCAAGGGGCCGTCTCTTGGACTCCGCACCTCAGGGGATTCCGAGCGCTTCTTCAACACGGCCTTCGTCGTCGATCCCCATGGGGAGGTCTGTTTTCGCCAGGCCAAGTCGCGGCCGATCCAGTTCTTCCGGGATGGCGAGCCTGCCCAAGACCAGCAGCTCTGGCCGTCCCCCTGGGGTTCCTTGGGTGTGGCCATCTGCTACGACGCCAGCTATCGCCGTGTGATGGATGTCCTCGTCCGAAAGGGGGCCCACGGTCTGCTCGTGCCCACCATGGATCTCGAGACCTGGGGACGGACCGAGCATGAACTCAATGCGCGTATGGCCCGGATCCGTGCGCTCGAGTACGGGCTTCCGGTGTTCCGGGTGGCCAGCTCGGGCATCTCGCTGATTCTCGATCGGGACGGCACGACGCTCGCATCCGCCCCGTTCCCGGGTCCGGGTGCAACCCTGACTGCCTCTTTCCCGCTCCGCGCTGGAGGTGGTTCGGTGCCGTGGGACGTGTGGCTGGCGCCCGCGTGCCTCTGGCTCACGGGGATCGTCGCGATCGGACTGCTGCTCCAGTCCCTGATTCCCGCCGGTCCGCGTTCCTTTGAAGTCCCCGTAGTTAAGCCTTCGATTCCAATCGCCTCATGAAAGTGCTCCTACGACTCCTGCTCGGATTCTGGTTCCGATTCCGGGCCTACAATGTCGAGGTCCTCCAAACTCCGGGGCCGGTCCTGCTTCTCCCGAACCATGTGTCATGGCTCGACTGGCTCTTCCTCGGCGTCCTGCTCGACGAGGACTGGCGGTTCGTGACCAATTCCAGGACCGCCGAGCTGTCGTGGTTCCATCGGAAGATGATGATCAACCGCCGCACCTTTCCGGTGGATCCGACCTCGCCCTATGCGGCGAAGCGCATGGCGGAGTTCCTCGGGAAGGGGGGGCGTCTGGTCCTGTTCGCCGAGGGGCGGATTTCGCTGACCGGCTCGCTCATGAAGTTCTTCGATGGCACCGGGTTCCTGGTCCAGAAGACGGGCGCCAAGGTCATCACCTGCTACCTGCGCAACGCCAGCCGGGTCCTCTGGGTGCGGCATTCCGGATGGACCCGTTGGTTCCCCCGCGTCTCCGCCCATTTCAGCGCCGCCCACGAGGTGCCGGTCCCGCTGGGAGTCTCCCATGGGGTAGCCCGCCAGCGCATGACCTCCTGGCTTCGTGACGCCGCGCTCGCCCAGCAGGTTGCCGTGGAACGGGAACACGGACCCGCCCACGTGCTGGAAGCCGTGGTCGAGGCCGCACGGAGCCTCCCCGGCAAGATCGTGCTCGAGGATGCGACGTTCCAGGCGCTCACCTATCGGCGCCTGATGGTCGGTGTCGATGTCCTGTCGCAGGTCTGGCGTCGACGCTGGCGGGAGGCTGCTCCCGGCACCCGCATCGGTGTGCTGTTGCCCAATGTCAACGGGACACCCGTGACCGTGATGAGCCTGTGGTCTGCCCGGTTCGTGCCGGCCATCCTGAATTTTTCGACGGGGGTTCCCACCATGGTGCAGTGCGTGCAGCTGGCTGGGATCCGATCGGTGATCACCTCCCGCGTGTTTGCCGAGAAGGCGAAGCTCGACCTGCGTCCCTTCACCGAGGCGGGGATCGAGCTGGTCCATCTCGAGGATATCCGCCCCACGATCGGCTCCAGCATCAAGGTGGCTGCGCTGATCCGCCACACGCTGTGTCCGGGCTGGGGACTGGCGCCCAAGGGTTCACGGGAGTCCCTCCGGGATGCGAGTGGCGTCATCCTGTTCACGTCCGGCTCCGAGGGCATCCCCAAGGGAGTGGATCTCACACACGGCAATCTGATGGCCAACATCCGTCAGGTGCTTGGGGTCCTGGACGTGACCGATGACGAGCGGTTCTTCAGTGCAATGCCGCTGTTCCACAGCTTCGGTCTCCTCGCCGGGGTGCTGCTGCCGCTGGTTCGGGGCTACTACACCTTCCTGTATCCGTCACCGCTCCATTACCGGGTCATCCCAACGGCGGTCTACGACAAGGTCTGCACGGTGATGTTCGGCACGAATACGTTCCTCAATGGCTACGCCCGGAGGGCCAATCCCTACGACTTCAACTCGGTGAAGTTCCTCGTGTCGGGTGCCGAGAAGGTGCAGGAGGCGACCGCCAACACCTGGGCCCGGAAGTTCGGGGTCCGACTCCTTGAGGGCTACGGCGCCACCGAATGCAGCCCGGCGATCTGCCTCAATTCCCGGCTGGAGCTGAAGTTTGGCAGTGTCGGTCGGTTCCTGCCCGGCATCGAGTGGCGGCTGGAACCCATCGAGGGTGTCGCCGAGGGAGGGCGTCTCCTCGTCCGCGGACCCAACATCATGCGCGGCTATCTCAATGCCGATGCCAATGCACGCTTCCAGTCGCTGGGCGGCTGGTATGACACCGGCGACATCGTCCGGGTCGACGACGAGGGCTTCGTGTTCGTGCTCGGTCGACTGAAGCGTTTCGCCAAGGTCAGCGGGGAGATGGTGAGCCTGACCGCGGTCGAGGAGGCCCTGTCCGGTGGGTTCCCCCAGTATGGCAACCGGTTCGAGGTGGCCGTGGTGAGCCTGCCGGACGAGGACAAGGGCGAGATGCTGATCGCGGTCAGCAATGACTCCCGGCTCTCGCTGGAACAGATCCGGTCCGTGATCAAGGGCCGTGGCATGACCAACCTCTGCGTGCCGCGTGAGCTGCGCCATCTTAGGG
>CAZZKQ010000071.1:0-10712 GCA_964654875.1 uncultured Verrucomicrobiota bacterium
GATTTCTTCGAGAAAGAGAAAGGCATCAGCCGTGATGTGTTGCTGGGCGCTGTCCATGAGGCGCTCGTCACCGCAGCCAAGCGTGCCGTGGGTCCTGCCCGGGATCTCCGCGTGGAGATCAATCCCCGTTCCGGTGTGATCCAGGCCTGGGCCAAGCTCATCGTCGCCGAACGCATCATCTCGAAGCACGACCAGATCTCCGTCTTCGACGCCCGTCGTGCCGGCCACCCCGAAGCCAAGGTGGGTGATGAGGTCGAGGTCGAGGTGACCCCGTCCGGCTTCGGACGCATCGCCTCCCAGCATGCCAAGCAGGCCCTGACCGGCTACATCCGCCGGGCTGAAAAGGAGAAGATCTACTCGGAATACAAGGATCGCGTCGGGGAGATCGTCAGCGGGACGGTGCGCCGGTTCGAGCGGTCGGATGTCATCCTCGACCTCGGCAAGTCCGAGGCGGTGCTCCCGAACAGGGAGCGTGTGCCGACCGAGGAATACCAGATCGGTGAGCGGATCCGGTGCTTCCTGAAGGCGATCGAGCAGTCCTCCCATGGACCCGAGATCATCCTGAGCCGCGCGGATCCTGCATTCGTGCTCAGCCTCTTCCGGGCCGAGGTCGCCGAGCTGAAGGACGGAACGATCGAAATCAAGGCGATCGCCCGCGAGCCGGGTTTCCGCACGAAGATCGCGGTGTCCTCCCGGGACTCGAAGGTGGATCCGGTGGGCGCCTGCGTCGGTCTGAGGGGACAGCGGGTGAAGAACATCGTCCGCGAGCTCAACAATGAAAAGGTGGACATCATCCCCTGGTCCTCCGACGTCCGGTCCTTCGTTTCCAAGGCGCTTGACCCGGCCCGGCTGAAGAATTTCGAAATCGACGAGGCCAACCGCCGTGTTCGTGTCACCACGACCCCGGATCAGCTTCCGCTGGCGGTCGGGCGTCGCGGGCAGAATGCGCGGCTGGCGTCGCGGCTGACCGGTTGGGAGATCGACATCGAGCCCGAGGCGGACGTCAACAGCTTCGAGGCCCGCGTGGATCATGCGGTGCAGGAGCTCGCCTCCGTCCCGGGGATCTCCGTCGATCATGCCCGGGTGCTGGTCAACATGGGCTTCCATGGGGTCGAGTCCCTGCTGGATGCCGAGGTGGCCGACCTGTCCCAGAATCCCGAAATTGGCGAGGCGGCCTCCGGCATCCTCGAGGCAGCCCGTGGGGAGCTGATCCGTCGGCAGGCCCCGGCGCCCGTCGAGCCCGGAGCGTCCCCAGAATCCACACCCCAATCCTGAACGTTGAAATCGGCCGGCCCACCCCTGTGGGATGGGTTGGCCTGAAGAGTCGAAGAACGAAACCCTATGCCCGTCAGAATCTACGAGATCGCCAAGGAGTTGAAACTGGAGAACAAGGTCGTTCTCTCCAAGGCGAAGGAGCTCGGCATCGCCGCCGCCAAGGTGGCGTCGAGCTCGCTCGACAAGATCACGGCGGAGTACCTTCGGGACCAGCTTCTTCCCCTGGCGCCCGGGGCTTCCGAGGCGCCGGCGGTGCCGGCGGTGCCGGAGGTGGTTGCCGAGGCCGAGAAACCGGTCATCATCATCCCGCCGGCCCCCGCTCCTGCAGCTGCTCCAGAGTTCGCGGAGCCCGCTTCCGAACCCCCGGTTCCGGAACTCCCTGAGGGGCCGGTCTCCGTTGGTCCGGCTCCCGCGGTCCAGCCGTCGTCCTTGGCACCCGTGGCGCCTCCGGCGCCCGTCGACGTTCCCGGTCTGGCCGCCAAGGAGACCCATCCTGGAGCTCTGGCCATCCCGGCTGCCGCCGGCACATCCGGGCCTGTTGACGAGGCCCGCATCGCCCCTTCCGTGTCGCAGGCTCTCCCGGTGTCCACGTCTCCGCCGGCCATTCCCGCGGGCCCACGCGTCGGTGACCTGGTGGGCCGGGTCAATCTCGATCGGTTCAGCCGTGGACGAGGTGCCCCACAGCCTCCCGCCCGTGATGACCGGGGTCGGGGCGCCGCGGACCGCGGGCGTGGTGGACCGGCCGGCCCGAGGTCTTCGGGGCCGGTTTCGATGGGTGGACGCGCCACGGCTCCGGCACCCCGACCCGCCCCACCGAGGGTCCAGGCTCCGGTCGATGCGCCGGTGATCATCATGAAACCGCCGATCGCGATCCGCGAGCTGGCGGAGAAGATGAACCGGAAAGGGTTCCAGATCATCGCGGATCTCATGGGCATGGGTGTCTTCGTCACGGTCAACCAGACGATCGATGCCGATGTGGCACAGCGGCTCTGCGCGAAGAACGGTTTCCGTTTCGAGACCGAGCGACGCGATCTCGAGACCCACAAGACCAACATCCAGCCTCGGGAGCCGAAGCTCGAGCTGGACAAGGACGACATCGTCGAGGACCTGCTGCCCCGGGCGCCCATCATCACCATCATGGGCCATGTCGACCACGGCAAGACCACCCTGCTCGACAGGATCCGGAAATCCGACGTCGCCGCGGGTGAGGCGGGTGGGATCACCCAGCACATCGGCGCCTACACGATCTCCTATCCGCACCCCGTGTCCGGGAAGCTGGAACAGCTGACCTTCCTCGACACCCCCGGCCACGCTGCGTTCTCCGCCATGCGGGCCCGCGGTGCCAATGTCACGGACATCGTCATCCTGGTGGTCGCCGCCAACGACGGCGTGATGCCCCAGACCCTCGAGGCGCTCCAGCATGCCCGTGCCGCGCAGGTTCCGATCATTGTGGCCGTCAACAAGTCGGACCACCCCGCCGCCAATGGCATGAAGGTCCGCCAACAGCTCCAGGACAAGGGGCTGGTCCCGGACGACTGGGGAGGTGACACGCTCTACGTGGATTGCTCCGGCATGACCGGTGCGGGGGTCGACAAGCTGATCGAGAGCATCCTGCTCCAGGCGGAGCTGCTGGAGCTCAAGGCCAATCCGAACCGGAAGGCCAAGGGCAACGTGATCGAATCGGGCATCGAGCCCGGAGGGCCTGTCGCCACCGTTCTGGTGCGCAAGGGCACCCTCCGTCAGGGCGATGTCGTGATCTGCGGTGAATTCTACGGCAGGGTCCGATCGATGATGGACGAGGAGGGCAAGCGTCTGAAGGAGGCAGGCCCCTCCGTGGCCATGAGGGTCCTCGGCCTCAACGGCGTTCCCGAGGCCGGATCCGAGTTCAGCGCGGTCGACAACGAGAAGGCGGCCCGGGACCTGGCGGAGGAGCGGACCCTCGAGCGGAAGAAGTCCAGTCTCGATGGTGGTCGTCCGCAACGGCAGACCCTCGAGGACATCTTCGGCCGTATCGACGAGAGGTCCGCGAAGATCCTCAAGCTGATCGTCAAGGCGGATACCCAGGGTTCCGTCGAGGCCATCTGCGAGGCCCTCCGAAAGATCGAATCCACCAAGGTCTCGCTCGAGATCGTGCGCGACGCTGTCGGCGCCATCACCGAGAGCGATGTGCTTCTGGCAAGCTCGGCCGACGCCGTCATCCTCGGTTTCCACACCCGCGTCGACAGCAGCGCGGCCGAGGCGGCCAAGCGTGAGGGCGTCCAGATCAAGCTCTACGCGATCATCTACGAGCTCATCGACCAGGTGAAGGAGGCCATGGCCGGGCTCCTCGACCCCCTCCAGAAGGAGGTCGTCGTGGGACAGGCCGAGGTCCGGAAGACCTTCGAGCTTTCGAAGGGCGGAAAGGTGGCGGGCTGCCATGTCTCCTCTGGAAGGCTCGTCCGGGGCAAGATGCGGATCCGCCGCGGTGGCCATGTGATCTACGAGGGTGTGTCCCTGACGCTCCGTCGGTTCCAGGACGAGGTGAACGAGGTCCGGGCCGGCATGGAGTGCGGTGTCCGTCTCGACGGCTTCGATGACCCCCAGGAAGGCGACCTGATCGAGTGCTACATCATCGAGAAGGTGGCACAGAAGCTCTCATGACGCCGGTCGGGGTGTCCTCCCGTTGGCACCCTGCCTCCAGGACGCCGATCGGCTGTTCCCAAGCATGCAACCGACCAAGAACCGTCGTATTGCCCGGGTCCGCGAACTGCTCAAGCAGGAGATCGCCGAGGTGATCCGTCAGGAGATCCCGATCGACACGGCCGGGCTCCTGACGGTCAACGACGTCGGTGTCGCGAGGGACCTCCGGTCCGGGATCGTGTTCCTGGGTTTCGTCGGCTCGAAGGCCCAGCGCAGGACCGCGCTTGAGGAGCTCGAGTCCAAATCCCGTCTCATCCAGTCCCGGGTCGGCTCCTCGGTCCGGCTCAAGTTCACCCCGGAGCTCCGGTTCCAGATCGACGATTCGATCGAGAAGGGCAATCGTGTCCTCTCCATCCTCGAGCAGCTCGAGCAGGAGCAGCGTGGCCAACAGCAGCAGTGAATCCGACAGCCTCTTACGGGTCTGTCCTCTCCAACGAGACGTTTCCTCCGAATGAAGGCCGCCCCCAAACCTGTACGAGATCTCCTCGATGCCCTCGCCGACACGAAGTCCGTCTGTGTCGTCGGGCATGTCCGACCCGATGGCGACTGCATCGGTTCCCAGGTCGGTCTCGCCCTCGCCCTCGAGGGGGCAGGCAAGGCGGTGACCGTCTGGAATGACGATGGGTGTCCGGACAAGCTGCGGATCCTTGATCCCGAGCGGCGGGTCCGGCGTCCCGCCTCGGGCCACCGCTTCGACGCGGTCGTCGCAACGGACTGCGCCAGCTTCGAGCGGCTCGGACGCTGTGGGGATCTGGTGAGGGATCGTGGGATCTTCATCAACATCGACCACCACGCGAGCAACACCCGGTATGCCGACATCAACTGGGTGTCCCCACGCGAGCCGTCGACCGGGGAGCTGATCTACGACCTCTGCCAATGGGCGGGCTGGAAGATCACGCAGCCGATGGCCAACTGCCTGTTCGCCGCGGTCAGCACGGACACCGGGAGCTTCCAGTATCCGACCACCACCCCCGAGACGCTGGAGATCGCGGCGCGGCTCGTCGATGCCGGTGCCGACCTCGGTGGCCTCTGCGAGAAGATCTACCAGAGCTACCCCATCACGCGTGTCCGGCTCCTCCGCCATGTCTACAGCAAGTTCCGCATGGCCCACGGTGATCGCACCGCCTATTTCTGGCTCCGGAAGGCCGACTACGCGCGGGCGGGGGCCGACTCCGAGGAGAGCGAGGGTCTGATCGACCACATCCGTGCGATAGAAGGGGTCGTTGTCGCCATCATGTTCGAGGAGATGGGTGTCGACATGGTCCGGCTCAGCATCCGGAGCAAGAACCCGTCCATCGATGTGGGCGCCGTCGCGGCCCTCTTTGGTGGCGGTGGGCACCGTGCTGCCGCCGGCGCCCGGATCCAGGGAACGGCCCTGTCGGTCCAGCGTCGCGTGCTCGCCGCGGTCCGGCGTTCCCTCTCCGCCTAGGCCCCCCTCATGCAGGAACTCAATGCGCTGGATGGGGCTCTGTTGGTCGACAAGCCCTCCGAGTGGACCTCCCACGACGTCGTGGCGAAGATCCGTGGCCATTTCCGGCTGCCCAAGGTGGGGCATTGCGGGACGCTCGACCCCATGGCCACGGGACTCCTCATCCTCGTCCTTGGCAAGGCCACCCGGTACTCGGAGCGTCTCATGGCGTCCGACAAGGTCTACGAGGGCACGATGCGCCTGGGTGAGGTCACGGACAGCTATGATGCCGATGGCGAGGTTGTGGAGACCCGCCCCATCCCTCCGCTCGACCTGGACGATCTGAACGAGTCGGCGTCGGCGTTCGTCGGCGATCTCCAGCAGATTCCTCCAATGGTCAGCGCCAAGAAGGTCGGGGGGGTTCCGCTGTACCGGCTGGCCCGCCAGGGAAAGGAAATCCCCAGGGAGCCTCGGCTGGTCCACGTCTATACCTTTCGTTTCGAGGATTATGAGGACCCCTTCGGCTACTTCAGGGTGAGCTGCACCAAGGGGACCTATGTCCGCTCACTCGCCCATGATCTGGGCCAACGCCTCGGTTGTGGGGCCCATCTCACGGCATTGCGCCGCACGGCGTCGGGCCGATTCGATGTGGCCGATGCACTGCCGCTCCAGGAGCTTCTGGCCCTGGATCGCAAGGGTCTGGAGGCCCGGGTGATCCCCTTGATCCGTCTCAAGGGAATGGAGTAGGGGGGAACCATGCTGGTCATCCGCAGCGAGGACCCGTTCCCGGGCAGCCCCCGGGGTTCCAGCATCGCCTGGGGCATGTTCGACGGGGTCCACCTGGGACACCAACATGTGATGCGTCTCGCGCTCAATGAGGCTCGCATCCATGGGGGGCGCGCCGTCGCGCTCACCTTCGATCCCCACCCCCAGACCGTCGTCTGTCCGGAAAGGGCGCCGAGGCTTCTCCAGTCCCTGTCCCAGCGGCTCAGGTATCTCGGGGCGATCGGAGTGGATGTCGCTCTTGTCCTGGAGTTCACCCCCGAACTGTCCCGCGTCAGTGGCCAGGCCTTCGTGGAGCACCTGCTGTCGAGGACCTCGGGATTCTCCAGCCTCTCGGTGGGGGAGGGGTTCCAGTTTGGAGCACAGAGGTCGGGCGACATTGCACTCCTTCGACGGATTGGCACGGAGCGGGGATTTGCCGTCCATGTGGCCCAGCCTGTCTCGCTTGGCGGGACCGTCGTCAGTAGTTCACGCATCCGCCAGAGCCTCAGGGAGGGGGACCTTGAAACCGTCTCGGAACTCCTCGGGCGGCCCTATGCCGTCTCCGGGATCGTGGTCCAAGGCGACAGGCTGGGACGTCGGATCGGCTTTCCGACCGCCAACGTCGATGTCCATGGGCTCGAGCTTCCCCCGCACGGCGTCTATGCCGCGCGGGTCCGGATGCCACCGGACATCGTCGAGGTTCCGGCCGTGCTGAACTGGGGCGTCCGGCCGACGTTGAAGCGTCCGGAAGGGGAGAGCCGCTTCGAGGTCCATCTCCTCGAAAAGGGCCAAGATCTCTATGGCCGGGAGCTTGAGATCACCTTCGTCCAGTTCCTCCGGGGTGAATGTCGGTTCGATTCCCTTGAGGCGCTTCAGTCGCAGATCGGCCAGGACTGCACGGTGGCCCGGGATCTCCTCGGCTGAGCGGCCGGATTTCTCGCAGGAGGACTCAGAATTCCACTGGGATGTTCGTCCGGCCACACCCTGGGCAGCGTGAGCGGTCGACCCCCGGGTCATCCGTGTAGACGAGCGAGCACTGGGCGCAGCGGAAGATCCGATCCTCCGAGATGTCGGCCCCGACCCGTCGTCGGACCCGTTCGTCCCAGAGGGCGAGCACCATGAGGATGCCCAGGGCCCCGAGGGTCCAGCCGACAATGAGAGTCTCCGGGCTGGTCATCGTTGTGGGGCGTGGCGGGTGTTCCAGTGGAGCACGAGCTCACCCGTCCTCCATTCCGCCGGGTTTCCCGCTCCGGTTCCGGTCCGGCCCGACCCGGTGACAAATCGGAGCCCACGGGACCATGCGAGGGCAGCCCGGTCCGCGTCGGCATTGCCGCATCCCTCGACCAATCGCGCCAGGATCACATCGCCTCCCGGACCGATCGCGAGCGCGACCACCGTTGGCGGCAGGATGTCCTCGACTGCGGAGACGGGGGCGGCTGTGACGGCCTCGAAGGCAAGCGACGCGAGATCTCCTCTGAGCGCGATCGAGGTCCCACCTTTCAGAAGCAGGGGTCGGATCGGGGGGCCTGGAATCGGGCCATCGATGGTCCGTCCCACCTGCCGATCCTGCCGGGTCCGTCCATCCGGTCCGGGGCGCCATTCGATCCCGGAGGAGGCCTCCAGCCATCGGGGAGACGATTCCCACCGGAACAGCGGGTACTCGGATCCTCCGCCGGAGCCGGCATTCCGCGGAGGCATCGTTTCGCGGAGGTCTGCCGAGAATTGTCGGGGATCCGCCGACCAGCCATCTGTCCCGATCCGATCGTGGGGCCGGGGATCCAGCTTCAGGGTGAAGGCTTTTCCGACCCGAGGGGTCGGGAGGGTTGGCCAGTGGGACAGGGACAGGAACAGGATGCCTTGGAACGTGGCGAGGAGCACCGTGGTGGCCAGGATCCGGGAACGCCCCCAGACCGCGGACGCCTCGGGAGAATGGGGCGCTGTCACGGGGTGGAAGCGGGGAGGGTCGAGAGGACGATCTCGGTCATCCCGGACCGGCGTGCGAGGTCCGAGAGTCCCATCAGGAATCCGTACGGGACGGAGGCGTCGGCCTCCACGAGCAGAATTCCTGGGCGCGGGTTGCGGCTGCGACGCGTGAGCGTCTCCTCGAGGGACTGGAGGGTCGTCACCTGGTTCTCGAAGTACAGCCGTTGGTGCCTGTCGACGGCCAGGATCAGGGTGGGCTCCCCGGGGGCTGTTGCGGGCCCTGCGGAGGAGGCTGGCAGTGCAATCCGGTTGCCGCGGGGAAGGATGAGGTGGCCGTGCAGCATCCCGGCGAGTGCGATCGGGAAGAGCACACACAGGAACGGAGCCAGGTCCAGCTGGCCGCGGAACAGGCGGGTGGTCCGTTGGAATCTCATGGGTTCCGCCCCGGGTCCCCGGGAGCACCGGCATCCCCGAGTGCCAGTCGGACCGCATCCCGGCTGGCCTTCTCCATGTCCATCACGATCAGGTTGACCCGGTGGACGAGGTAGTTGTAGGCGGCGTAGCAGAAGGCGGCGATCCCGATGCCGACCGCTGCCGCGTAGAGGGCCTGCATCAGGCCATCGAACATCTGTGCGGGGGCGGCATAGCCGGCGCCCCACGTGCCGTCCCCGCGGAGACCGCGGAAGACTCCGCCGAATCCGAACAGGGTTCCCATGAGCCCCAGCAGGGGAGCGACCTGGGCGATGGTGGCGAGAAGCGGGAGGTTGTGCTCCAGACGCGGGACCTCCGACTGGCCGATCTCCTCGATGACCTCATCGATGCGTTCCCGACCTCCATCCCGGTTCAGGATGGCGGCCTTGACCAGCCGTGCCACGGGGCCGGGTGTCGCATCACAGATCGACAGGGCCTCGATCACATTGTCGCGGCGGATCACATTCCGCACACCCGCGAGGAACTGGGCGGAGTCGATCTGGACCCGGTGCAGATAGAGCAGCCTTTCGATGACCACCACCACGGCGGCGCTTCCGGCGAGGACCAGGACCCAGAACATCACCCCGAACCCGGGTGCTCCCGCCTCCGTGGACAAGGTTGGGGAGGCAGGGGGATTGGTCGCAATGGCGGCGAGGAGCGGCCCGGGCAGCATGGTCGGAGGCTAGGAGGTGGCAGGCTGGCGGACGAGGCGAAATTCCGGTCCGGCACCTCCGCTTCGATCCGCACGCGATGACTCCATGTGGCACCGGGATCCCGAGGCTCATGGAGTCACTCCGACTCGGATTCCCACGCGTCAAAAATTCTTCACAAACAACTTGAAGGAGGACGTCAACGGGCTTAGACACATCTCGTTCCCAAACTAATTCGCCCGAGTGGGCGGGTTGGCGGGCTTGGGCGGTGCAAACCGTGTGTCACCCCCAAGCCCGCTTTGCTTTTGTGGCAGCTCCGTCGGGGCTCTCGATGGTCCACTGTGTCCCCGGAGCTTCGGGACTGGATCCGGCCCCGGTTCGGCTCCGTCCGTCCCCGAGAATCCATCTTCCCGACGGTGCCGTGGCGGCATAGCCTCCGTCAGCGGGGCGGTCGTTCCTCAAAGGAGTCACGGGTGTGGGTCCGGGATGTTCCACCCCGATTCAGCAACCGCACCGTTCCTCCACCGACCATGATCACCGCACTCCCACGCTCGTCCGGACGGACCCTCGGCTTCAGGATGAGTGGCAAGCTCCACGACGAGGACTACCGCCATTTCCAGCCGACCGTGGAAAAGGCTCTCGAGAGCCACAAGAAGGTCCGTCTCCTCGCGCACTTCGACGATTTCCATGGATGGGACCTCCATGCCCTCTGGGACGACATCAAGTTCTCCACGAAGCACTGCGCGGACATCGAGCGGATCGCCCTCGTCGGAGACCGGAAGTGGGAGGCGTGGATGGCGAAGGTCTGCAAGCCCTTCACGCTGGCCAAGATCGAGTATTTCGACGCCTCCAACATCGACGCCGCCTGGGCGTGGCTGGAGCTGGAGTGAGCGTCGGGTCCGCCGGGTTCGTCGTCCGGCTCCAGACCTCCCTGCGCGGTCGGTCGGGTGAGGCTGACCTCCGAGTGTCATGCAGCTGATCCTCCCCTTGGTTGCGGCACTCGTGTTCGCCACCGGGGCGCTCGTGGTCAAGCGCGCCTATGCGGCCGGGGCCGGGGTTGTCCACGCCGTCGTGGTCAACAACGTGATCCTGGCCCTCCTGTTTGTCCCGACGCTGGCGTGGGAGCCGATGCCGATCCCGTGGCACCTGTGGTATCAGCCTGTCCTCACCGCCGCGGCGTTCGTGCTGGGACACCTTCGCAGTTCAACCCTCGGCAATGATATTGCAGTGGAGAATAATCAACCATTTCTGGCAGAGAATCGTATATTCGCCCACAACGGATTTATCGCGGACTTTCATAGTCGTGCTAGAAAAACACTTATGCGCGAGATTACCCTAGAGAATATTGCCAAGATGAACGGAACCACGGACTCGGAAACATTGTTTTATTGGATAGAAAGTCTACGCGACAACATGCCACCCAAATCGAGTTTAGTAAGTGTCTTCAAGGAAGTCGCTCGCCGTCTGAATAATCACCATATAGAGTATTTGGCAAACCTCGTATATATTGACACGGAATTGGAACAAGCGGTGTTTCTGCG
>CAZZKQ010000072.1:0-10703 GCA_964654875.1 uncultured Verrucomicrobiota bacterium
GGAGCCTCACCCGGGCTCCGATGTGACGGAGAGCGCATGCGAGATTGACCGAGCATGTGGATTTTCCCACGCCACCCTTGCCCGATGCGACTGCGATAACGCGTTTGATATGGGGCAGGCGGTTCTTGGCGACCGGCCCCGGGGGCGTCGGGGCTCCCGTGGGGACCTTGACCTGGACATGGGCATCCACGAGGCCGGGAATCCCGTCCCTGAGTGCCAGCCGAGCCGCGTCCGCGATCTGTTCCCCGACCTCCGGACTGGGGGACGTGAGCTCGATGAGGACACCGACGGCGTTGGTTTCAGTCTGGATCTCCTTCACCAGGCCAAACGACACGATGTCGCGGCTGTATCCGGGGTACTTGACGGTCTTGAGGATGTGCAGGACTGCCTCTTTGGAAATCATGGAATGTCGTTCTACTGGGGGTTCCGAGTCGTTGCCGTGTCGTCCGATCGAGTCTAGTGGGCGGGCTTTCCCGAGACATCCGCGGCATGCTGGCTGAAGGATTTTCCTCGGCCTGTGGGTCGGATGACGGAGTCGATGATACCCCGTTGGAACTCGTCCCACATCGGGGACATGCCCCTGAGTTTCTCCACGATCCTCGCGAAGGTCTGCACGACATAGTCGACATCCTCGGCCGAGGTGTCCCTGCCGAGGGTCATGATGATGTTCCCCTGGGCCAGCGCGTGATCGAGTCCGATCGCGGCCAGGACGTGGGAGATCTTCAGGGACTTGCTGACGCAGCTGGATCCGCTGGCCACTGCGATCCCGTTGAGATCACACAGCAGGAGCTGGCCCTCACCCTCGATGAATTCGGTGGAGATGTTGAGGTTGGTGGAAATCCGGTCTGGTCCGGGGCGTGGGCCGTTGAGCTTGATGAATCCGACGTGTTTCTCCAGTCCGTCCCAGAGGCGACCCTGCAGTTCCCGGGTATGGGCGATCCTGGCCTCGAGATCCTTCCGGGCCACCTCCGCCGCCACGCCGGCACCGACGATCGCGGGCACGTTCTCCGTTCCGGCGCGGCGCCCTCCTTCCTGTACGCCGCCGTGGATGATGGACACGAGGCGCGCCTTCTTGTTCCGGTAGAGGACACCCACTCCTTTGGGACCGTAGAACCGGTGGGGGGAAAAGCTGACCAGGGCCGCACCCCAGGCATTGACGTCGATCGGCAGCCAGCCCGCGCTGGCCTCGCAGTCCACGTAGAGAGGCACCCCCTTCTCGGAGCAGATGCGTCCCACCTCGGCGACAGGCTGGATCGTGCCGATGTCATGGTTCACATGGTGGACCGCGACGAGGACGGTCTGGGGGGTGATGGCATCCCGGAGTTCCTGGAGCCGGAGTCTGCCCTCGGCATCGACCCCCACCCGGGTGCAGGTCCAGCCCTGTTTCTCGAGGAACTCGACGGAGTTGATGACGCTGGGATGTTCCGTGGCGCAGACGACCAGGTGCTTTCCGCGGCGTTCATTGGCGTAGGCAACCCCCTTGATGGCGAGGTTGGCCGATTCCGTGCCGTCGGAGGTGAAGAAGATCTCGTCAGGGCTTCCCGCGTGGATCAGGGCGGCCATCTGTTCCCGCGAACGCTTCAGGGCCTCGCGGACACGGAGTCCGTGTTCGTGAAGGGAGGAAGGGTTCCCGAACCATTCCGTGAAGAACGGCTTCATGGCCTCGAAGGCCTCGGGCAGGAGTGGCGTGGCGGCCTGGTGATCGAGATAGACGTGACGCATGGGGTCGAGGATAGCCTTCAATCGGTGGGAGGCGAACCGGATGCCGGGTGGGCGATCCGGGGACAAAAAATCCGCGGCGGCACGGGATCCCGTGGGCCGCGGAGGTTCTGGACGGGTCCGCTCAGGCGGCGGCCGGCATCGGCGTCTGCAGTTTCGAAACCGTCTCCGGATGCTTCCGGATGTAGTCCTCGAGCGCAGCCTTGAGGGCCTCTTCGGCGAGGACGGAGCAGTGGATCTTGACCGGCGGCAGACCCCCGAGGGCATCGACGACCTCTTGGTTCGTGAAGTTCATCGCCTCGTCGATGCTGCGGCCCTTGATCAGCTCCGTGGCCATGCTGGAGCTGGCAATGGCGGATCCACAGCCGAAGGTCTTGAACCGGGCATCCTCGATCTTCCCGTCCTTGATCTTCAGGCTGATCTTCATGATGTCGCCACAGGCGGCGGCACCCACCTCGCCCACGCCATCGGCATCCTTCAGGTCGCCCATGTTGCGGGGGTGCATGAAGTGGTCCATCACGGTGGAATTATACAGGGTGTAGGTTTCGCTCATGGTTCAACAGTTAGGATGAAAGTTTCAGGGTTCGCGACCGCCTCGGCTTCTTCGCCGCCGAGGTCTTTGGGTGTTTTGGACCCGATTGCGCCGTCCGTGCCTGATGCTCGACGAACGACGTGTGACGCCGGGTGAGTTCGGCCACGGAGGTCCGACCAAAGACCTCCTTCACCCGATCCTGGGCCTCCGAGAAGAGCCCACACAGGGCACAGCCCTCCCGATGGGTGCAGTCGGAGTCGTTCTCGAGGCACCGCTGGAGGGCGATGGGTCCCTCCACCGCCTCGATGACCTCGAGGACCGTGATCTCATCCGGGGTCCGCACCAGCGAGAATCCGCCACCGGAACCCCGGGCTGACTTCACGATCCCGGCCCTTGAAAGGCTCTGGAAGATCTTGCCGAGGAACGAGGTGGGAACGCCCTCCTCATGGGCCAGAACATCCACCATCTCGACCGACCCCGCCGGACGACGCGAGAGGGCCAGAAGGCCCAACATCGCATATTCGCTCGCTCGGGTGATTTGCATCGGTGAACAGGACCAAATTGGTCCTGTTGGAACCCAAGCTATTCGGGTCGCCCCAGCTGTCAATCCGTGAAGCGGAGGAATCCGGTCCGGTTTGAATCCGGCCGTGAAAACGGGTCACGGACGGCGGGTCGAGGAGTGGTCTCGGAGCCAGTCCCAATCGGTAGTCGGCTCGGCCGGGAAGATGCCGCCGGCACCGCCCTTGACGTTGGGGCGCAGGGTGGAACCGGTTCCCGAGGTGACCTGCCACCGGTGGCTTTCAACATGTCCGTCGGCAAAGGCGAGGTTGGCGGAACCCTGGTGGTGGCTGGCCGGCAGATTCCCCCATTTCGGGGCCTCCTCGAGCCGGTTCATGAAGAATCCGTCGTTGATCGTGTCGGGGTGCTCGTCGAGGAAGACGAAGATCGTGGAGGGGGTCTGGACGTCCGCCTCCCGGAAGTGCTGCTGGAAGGATGGGTTGAACCGGTTGGTCAGCTCGCCGGGATCTCCGACCAGCGAGTTCATCGAGAAGCTCCGGGTCCGGAGACCCACGGTGCTGCGGGAGAGGTCGGAAGGGCATTTGAAGACGGCGATGGAGCGTCCCAGGTGGTTTCCGAGCTTGGCCTCCGTCAGGTAGGTCGTGTTCGTGTTCTCCTCGGAATCGTCCCAGTTGAGCACGTGGTTCACCCAGTTGTTGCGGCGCGCGCGGGTTTCCCCGACGCCGTGGTTGTTCACGAGGCGGTCATTGTGGTCGTCGGCGTAGAGCTTCCATCCAAGGTGGAGCTGCTTGAGGTTGGCCTGGCAGGCCGCCCCTTGGGCCCTCGACTTGGCCCGCCCCAGAGCAGGCAGGAGCATGCCGGCGAGAATCGCGATGATCGCGATCACCACCAGGAGTTCGATCAGGGTGAACGCCGTCGCCGTGGCGCCGGCGTATGCCCGCCCGGAGGATGCCGTGTTCATTCGAGCGAGATCATGGCCTTGATGACGCCCGACTCGGGCTTCAGGTACTTCGGAAACTCCCCGGCGACATCCGTGAACGGCACCCGATGGGTGATCCACGGCCGGGTGTCGAGCTGGCCGGATCCGATCAGGGAGATGATCCGGGTGAAGTCCCGCGGCAGGGCGTTCCGGCTGGCGAGCAGGGTCAGCTCCCGACGGTGGAGGATGGGGGCATGTGGAAAGGCCAACTCAGCCTGGGTGATGCCGACGTAGATCAGCCGGCCGGCGAAGGCGCAGAACCGGAGGGCCTCGCTCATCGATCGATGGGATCCCGTGGCATCGATCACGACATGGGCGAGTTCCCCTCCCGTCAGGCCAGCCAGTGCCTCGACGTCCTCGGCGCCCCCGGATGCCAGCAGGGTGTCGGGTATTCCCATCCGCCCGCGCACGAACGCGAGTCGCTGGGAGTTCATGTCGAGAACGATCGTCCTGGCTCCGGCCAGCTTGGTGAATTCCATGGCGGCGAGTCCGATCGGTCCCGCGCCGATGACGAGGGCCGTCTCGCCCGGCTTCAGGCCGCTCCGGTCCACCGCGTGGCATCCGATGGCGAGGGTTTCCACCAATGCCGCCTGCTCGTTGGAAAGCGCCGGTGCGGGGTGCAGCTTTCGGGCAGGGAGAACGATCCGCTCCTGCAGTCCCCCGTCGCACATGACCCCCAGGGTCTGGTTGGATTCGCAGCAGTTGGTATGGCCCCGACGGCAGGCGGAGCAGCGCTGGCAGTTGATGTAGGGTTCCACCGAGCAGCGGTCCCCCGGGTGGACGTGGGTGACACCCTCGCCCACGGCCAGCACCTCGACACCGAGCTCGTGGCCTGGGATCCGCGGGTAGCTGAAGAACGGCATCTTTCCGAGATAGCCGCTGTAATCGGTGCCACAGATGCCAACCTGATGGACCCGGAGCAGGGCCTCGCCCGGACCGGGTGTCGGAGGTTCAGGGACGTCGAGGAACCGGAAGGCCTGGGGGCGTTCGAGCTGGAGTGCGCGCATGAGAGGGACTCTGGGTAGGATTGGGGGGATGACGTGGCGGGAGGCTCAGCCTCGGATCTGGCCGGTGCCCAAGCCGATCCATTTGTAGCTGCACAGTTCGGCGAGGCCCATCGGACCGCGGGCACCGACCTTGTCGGTGCTGATCCCGATCTCGGCTCCCATCCCGAACTCGCCGCCATCGGTGAACCGCGTGCTGGCATTCCAGTAGACGGCCGCCGAATCGACCCCCTGCAGGAAGTTTCGGGCCGTGGATTCGTTGCGGGTGATGATCGCGTCGCTGTGGGCCGAGCCATGTCGATGGATGTGCTCGATGGCTGCGTCGACACCGTCGACCACCCGGACATTGAGGATGTAGTCGTTGTACTCCGTGGCGTAGTCCCGCTCGGTGGCCGCCTTGAGGACGGGCCCCTTGGCACCGAGGTCCTTCAGCAGGGCCATGGAATCAGGGTCGACCCGGAGTTCCACCTGCCTCTCGGCAAGATGCCGGGCGGCCCGTGGCAGGAATGCGGCGGCCACCGGCCGGTCGACCAGGACCGTCTCGGCGGCGTTGCAGGCCGAGGGACGCTGGACCTTGGCGTTCCAGAGGATGGAATCGGCCATGTCGAGGTCCGCCTCGCGGTCGACATAGATGTGACACACCCCCTTGTAGTGCTTGATGACGGGCACCTTGGAGCATTCGGTCACCGCACGTATCAGACCCTCACCGCCGCGGGGCATGCAGAGGTCGACCAGTGAGGTGAGGGACAGGAGGATGGGGACGGCCTCGCGGTCGGTGGTGGGGATGACCTGGATGGCGGCCTCCGGGAATCGGTCCCGGAGAACCTGTCGTCCCGCATCGACCATGAGCCGTGCGATCAGCCGGTTGGAGTTCAACGCCTCCTTGCCGCCACGGAGGAGGGTCGCGTTGCCTGTCTTGAAGCACAGGCTGGCGGCATCCGCGGTGACGTTGGGACGGGATTCGTAGATGATGACCACCACGCCAATCGGGGTGCTCACCTTCTGGAGCCGGAGTCCATTCGGACGGATCCGTTCGTCGAGGATCCGGCCCACCGGGTTGGGCAGCAGGGCGACCTCATGGACACCCCGGGCCATGGCGAGGATCCGTTCCGGGTTGAGGGTGAGTCGGTCGAGCATCGCCGTGCTGAGCCCGAGATCGCGACCGATCTCGAGGTCCTTGGCGTTGGCGTCGAGCAGCGCCGCGACGGACGTCTCGAGGGCGGCGGCCATGGCGACCAGGGCCTGGTCCCGTTCCGGGGCGGTCAGCTGGGCAAGCGCCCGGGACGCACCCTTTGCCGCGGTTGCAATTCCTGTGATCTGTTCGGTCAAACTCACCCCACAAGGGTACGTGGGCGGGGTTGCGATGTGAAGGATCCGCACCACACCCGCGACCTCTGCCTTTGAACAGGACCCCGGCATCGCGCATGCTTCGTGGACGCCATGCTTCCGATCCGAGTCCTCCTCCGCCCTGCCATGTTCCTTCTGCTTGCATGGATCACGATGATGGGTGCGCGCGCGGCCACGCTGATACCCACCGGGAGCGACTGGTCGTTCTTCCGCGGGACGGCGCATCCATCCCCTGCGGATCCTTCCGGATGGCGTCGCCCCGGGTTCAACGAGGCGTCCTGGGAGAAGGGCGTCGCTCCGTTCTCCTACGGCGAGGTGTCATTCGCCGGGACCCAGCTCACCGACATGCAGAGCCGATATTCGACGGTCTTCCTCCGCAGGACATTCCGGATCCTGAACCCCAAGGCAATCCAGAGCCTCGACCTGAACACGGTCTGCGATGACGGCTTTGTCGCCTACCTGAATGGCACCCGGGTTGCCGCATTGAATTTCGGCGAGACCGACCCGGGGTTCGACTCCCTGGCGACCTCGGCGCAGGAGTTCGTGCAGACGTCCCAGAACCTTCCCGACGCCGCATCCCTGCTGGTCCCGGGGGAGAATGTCCTGGCGGTGGTGCTCCTGAACGGCTCGCTGGCCAGCAGCGACATCGTGTTCGACGCCGAGCTGGTCTCGACCGAGGCGGTCTCGGTCCTGCCCAGGGTGGTCGGGGTGTCTCCCAACCCGGGTCTGGTCACCAATCTGACCGAGGTGGTCGTGACCTTCTCCGAGACCGTGACCGGTGTTGACGCGAAGGATTTCCTCGTCAACGGGGTGCCGGCGACTTCGATGTCGGGAAGCGGGACGACCTATCGGTTTTCCTTCCCGCAGCCCGCCTCCGGCGGCGTGGTCATGAGCTGGGGACCCCTGCACACCATCCAGGACCTCGACGTGCCGCCGAACCGGTTCGATGGCGGGGCGTCGGGTTCGGTCTGGGCCTATGAGGTCCTCGATCCTGAGGGTCCGTCGGTTGGACGGGTGCGGCCTGTGGCAGGTGTCGTCGTACGCCGGCTGGCGGAGATCGAGATCACCTTCAATCGCGCGGTGGTAGGGCTCGATGCCGCCGACCTCCGCTGCAACGGCGTACCGGCTGTCTCCCTGTCCGGCCTCGGCCCGGGTCCATACCGCTTCCAGTTCCCCGAAGTCCCCGACGGACTGGCGACCCTGTCTTGGGCTTCGGGGCACGGGATCATCTCGGACGAGCCCGTGCCTCATCCATTCCGGGGAGGGGACTGGGCTGTGACGGTGGATTCCAAGCGGACGGTCCCGCAGGTGGTGATCCATGAGCTGTTGGCGGACAATGCAAACGGTCTCCGGGACGAGGATGGCGACACGGAGGACTGGATCGAACTACACAATCCCGGCACTTCTGCCGTACTGCTCCGGGGGTGGTCGATTGGGACGGGATCCGACGGTGGGGATGCGTGGCTTTTTCCGGAGGCCGAGGTTCCGGCCGGGGGGTTTCTGGTCGTCTTCGCGTCGGGCAAGGATCGTCGCCCTACCGCCCCGGGTGCTCCCCTGCACCTGGCGTCCAAGCTGAATGCCACCGGGGATACATGGAGACTCTTCGGACCGGAATGGCCTCCGGCTGTCGTCAGTGAGGTGTCCTACCTGGAGCAGGGGCCCGACCATTCCTTTGGTCTCCAGGAGGGCGGGGGATTGGGTGTGTGGCGGTGCTTCAATCCGCCCACCCCGGGCAGGAGCAACGGGCTCAGCACGATTACGGGGCGGGCCGAATCGGTCCATTTCAGTGTCCAGCGCGGTTTCTTCGACCGGCCCTTTGTCCTCACCCTGGCGACGCCGACGCCCGGGGCCACGATCCGATACACGACCAACGGCGCGGCGCCGACCCCGACCACCGGCTTCGTCTACGGTTCGCCCCTCAACATGGCCAGCAGCCGGGTGGTCCGTGCGGCCGCATTCGCCCCTCAGCTCGTTCCTTCGGCGGTCGGAACCCATACCTACCTCTTCAACATCGCCGCGAATCGGCGCCTCCTCCCTGCGCTCTCCCTCGTCACCGCGACGAACCATCTCTACGGATCCACCGGCATCATGGAGTCCAGTCCCCGGAACACCACCAAGCATGGCCCCGCCTGGGAGCGCCCGGTCTCGGTCGAGCTCATCCGTCCCGAGGACCATGGGGGATTCCAGATCGATGCCGGGATCCGGGTCGCTGGAGGCGACTACATCCGGGAACGCTACAACTACCGACAGTCCACCCCGCCGGAGGGGAAATACTCCTATCGCCTCTACTTCCGGGGCGAGTATGGCCCTGGTCAGCTCGACTACCCGATGTTCCCCGGGACCACCGTCGCGTCGTTCAACAGCCTGCATCTGAGGGCCGGGATGAATGACCACTCGAACCCCTTCCTGAAGGACGAGTTTGTCCGTGCGCTGTCGGATGACGTCGGAAACGTCGCCTGCCATGGCACCTTCGTGAACCTCTTCCTCAACGGGGTCTACAAGGGCATCTACAATCCGACCGAGCGGGTCGACGACGACTTCCTCCAGCGCTACCACGGCGGAGGAGAGGACTGGGATGTCATCGGTGCGATGTCGGCCGTGGTGCGGGGCGACAGCGTGGCCTGGAATCAACTGAAGACGGCGGCCCTGAAGGACCTCACGATCAGGGCGAACTACGAGGCGGTCGCGGCGCGCATGGATCTTGGGAACTTCGTCGACTACCTGCTCCCGCTCCTCTGGGCCGACAACGATGACTGGCCTCACAACAACACCCGGGCGGCCCGGGAGCGGGTGGCCGGATCCCGCTTCCGCTTCTATCCGTGGGACGCGGAATTCTCGTTCGGGTTCTCCGGCCACTCCGTCAGCTACGACACCCTGGCCCTCACCCTCTCGAACACGTCTCCGCCATGGGGCTCCTCCGACTACCAGAAGCTCTTCAACGCCCTGAAGAGATCCCCCGAGTTCAAGCTCCTCTTCGCGGACCGTATCCATCGGGCGTTCTTCAACGATGGACCCCTCACCGATGACCGTGTCCGGACCCGATATGAGGGCATGCGAGCCCGTGTCGCCCCCTCGATAGCCGGTTTCAACAATGCCGTCGGGACCTGGATCGCCAGCCGTCGCCGATGGGTCACCAACAGTTTCCAGAAGGCGGGCTTCCTCATGTCGTCGAATGCCCCGGTCCTCTCTCGCCAGGGAGGCCTCGTGGCCGAGGGCTTCCGTCTTTCCATGGGGAATCTGCTCGGCCAGATCCACTACACGACCGATGGATCCGATCCCCGGGTTGCGTTCGACGGCATCCCGTCGCCCTCAAGCCGTGTCTATGCGGAGCCGTTGGTCCTGGAGCGGACTACCAGGGTCCGGGCCCGATCCCTGAACGGCACCCAGTGGAGCGCCCTGACGGAGGCGGAGTTCCAGATCGCCGATGCGCCACCCTCGGTCGTGATCTCGGAGATCCACTACCACCCCGTCGATGAGGATCGCTTCGAGTTCCTCGAGCTCCTCAATCCCGGCAGTCTTCCGGTGGATCTCTCGGAGTGTCTGTTCACCGGCATCGGATACCGTTTCCCGAACCCCGGACCGATCCTGGCTCCCGGAGGGCGCCTGGTCCTCGCCAGCGACAAGGACCCCGTGGCCTTCCAGCAGCGTCACCCTCGGGTCGTGGTCTCGGGTTGGTTCCCGGGGTCGCTTGCCAATGGTGGTGAGATCCTCGCCCTCCTGGATCGCGATGGGCGCGAACTGGTGTCGGTGGACTACCGCGATGCCGCCCCCTGGCCGACCCGGCCTGATGGTCGGGGGGGATCGTTGGAGCTGATGAATCCCCTGGGCGATCCGAACGATCCCGCCAGCTGGCAGGGCAGTGTTCCTGCCGATGGCACCCCCGGAGCCGCCAACTCGGTGCCCGTGCTGCCGGCGATCCGGCTGGCCGAGATCCTTGTGACCTCACCCCCGCAGCCCGAATGGGTCGAGCTCCGGAACCCCGGCACGGTGTCGGTCTCCCTCAAGGGGTGGAGCCTCAGCGACACCTCGAATCCCCGGCGGTGGGTCTTTCCCCCGACGGTGGCGATCCCGGCGGGGGGATACCTTCAGGTCTTCTGTGGAGACGGGGCCGTGGCAGGTTCCTTGGCGACGGACTTCGGTCTGGACCGCGACGGTGGAACCCTCGCGCTGTACGATCCGGCCACGAATCGGATCCACGCCGTGACCTTCGGACCTGCGGTTGAGGGACATTCCCTCGGTTGGGTGGAGGGAGGGTGGGTCCTCTGTGAACCCACTCCGGCAGGGCCGAATGAGCGATCGGTCCTCGGTCCGGTCTCGGATCTGCGATGGAACGAAATGCAGGCCGAGGGGGAGGGAACGGGTGCCTGGTTCGAGGTCCACAACAGGGGGGCGAGGCCTGTGGAACTCCGGGGCTGCCGAGTCGCCACGAGCAACGCGTGGTTCCGTCTGGCGGCCCCGATCCATGTCGCTGGGAGCGGTTTCGCGGTGCTGAAGTCGGAGTCCTCGGGCCTCGATCGGATCGGAGTCCGGCCTGCGTCGACCGGGGATCGGCTGATCCTCGTGGGACCTGATGGGGACGAGCTGGATCGGGGCGAATGGGTCC
>CAZZKQ010000073.1:0-10605 GCA_964654875.1 uncultured Verrucomicrobiota bacterium
GGCCTCGGGGATGGATCCGCAGGGTCTCGGGGTGCTTCGGACCGAGATCCGGGCTGCGGCGGCACGGGGGCGGACGATTGTCTTCTCCACCCAGATCGTCGAGGTGGCCGAACGCCTCGCGGACATCGGCTGGGTCCTGCACAAGGGGGAGCTGCGTCTGAATGAATCCATCGAGACGCTGCGGACCCGGGGAGGAGACACCTCAGACCCGGTGATCGCGGCCCTGCTGTCCCAGCTCCGGGATCCATGACCCAGCCCTTCCAGCCCCGTCCGGAGTTCCGCGCCGCCGTCTGGCGTGGAATCCTCGAGCGCCTCGGTCGCGATCCCCGAAGGTCGTTGTGGGGGCGGCTCAGGGAGCACCTCGGGTATCTGTGGGTGGCGTTGCCCCTCTGTGGGTTGATCTCGCTGATGATGATGTCGTCCTCGGAACAAATTCCGGGGCTCCGTCACGCCGTACTCGCCTTTCTTCTGCAGATCGTGATCGGCGGGTTCGCGGGCAACCTCGACGGGATCCGTACCCATCGGTGGCACTCCGTCTGCACCTTCTGGCCCTTCCCCGAGGATCCCGTGATCACCGCCCTTCAACGGAGGGCTCTCTGGGCCGGTTTCTGGTGGGCCCTGCTTGTGGCGGTGGGATACGGCATCTCCGTGGGTTTGGTTCCTGGACAAACCCATCCCCTCCGGGTGGCGCTCCAAGGGGTGGTGCTCGGGTCCCTGGTGCTCCCGTTCGGCATCCTGCAGTCCTGGATCACGCTCCGGTGGCCCTGGATCCGACGCTATTTCCAAGGGGTCATTTGCCTGGCCCTCGCAGTATCGGGCGGACTGGTCTTTGTGCCGGGCCTCCGTCCGCTCCTGCAGGACGGATTGGCCCAGCACGGGGATCTCCTGGCCCTGCTGATGCCGGCCGGGTGGCTGATCCTGCCGTGGTCGGCCTGGGTCGAGGGCGGTCCCCTCGGCAACGCGCTGTTCCTGCTCCCGATCCCGTGGGTGCTCTGGGCGGTGCCCATGGCCTGGAGGGAACTCCATGAGGCCGCCCGGTTCCGCGACCGGATCCTATTCGAGGGACTGGGCGAGATCCCAGAGGACCTGCCCGAGGAGTTTGCCGACGAGGTCCAGGCCTGGCGGGTGGCGGCCGACGCGGCGGATCGGCCGGGTACGACCGCGAACACCGAGACCATCCTGAGCCGTGCCTTCCTGGAATCCCCGTTGGCCGAACCCCGGGGCTGGATCAACCGCTGGACCTGGCGGTGGTGGACACCCGAGCAGCGACTTGCCGCGGAATGCATGGTCCGGGGCTGGCCGGTCAGCTGGGGTGGACCCCTGACCTGGGTCGGCCTCGCGGCGATCCCCTGCACCTGGGTGACCGTCAACCTGATGACCCGGCAGGAGATGAAGAGCTGGGTTCTCGCTGCATTTGTCTCGGGCCTCATCGCGGTCGGTGCACTGGTCCCGTGGTTCTCGGGCTTCTCGGACCTCGGGGTCCTCCGACTCCTCCCCATCCGCCTGCACACCGTCGCCACTCTGCGGTGGAAGCACACCACGATCCGGTGCCTCCCGGCCCTGCCGCTTCTCGGGATCGTGGGGGCGGTGACGGCCTGGGTGGCGGGGATGGAGGCCATGGTCGGGGCGTTGGTCGGACTCCAGCTGGCGATCGCCCCGGCGGTGTTGTCGCCCGTTGCCACGCTCTACGGACTGTTGAACGAGGCGAGGACGAGGGGTGTGTTAGGGGCCGTCTTCAAGTGGTTCCTGGCTGTCGTCTGTCTGCTGAATCTTGTCTCCCTCGTCCTCCAGTTCCTGCCTGTGGTCGGCGCGCTGCTGGGCCTGTTCTGCCTGGGCATGAACCTCCTCCTGTTGCGTCTCACGATCCGGTGGCTGGACGCATTGCGGATCGAGCCCAAATAAGGGGGACAGGGAACTCACACGTGGCCTCACTCCGGAGCCGTGTCACCCGTGGCGCGGCGATGGAAGCGGATCCATTTCTCGGCCTCGATCAGGAGGAACACCACCGCCCCCACCAGCGCGACGTGCAGCCAGGATTCCGCCCGCACCGGAGCTGAATGGAACAGCCGGTTCATGAAGGGGGCATAGTTGAACAGGAGCTGAACCCCCAGCATCCCGGCGATGCCCGGCCAGATCCACGGATTCGAGAACCAGCCCAGCCGGATGAAGGGCTGGGTCAACGACCGGCAGTTCAGCAGGTAGTACGATTCCGTCACGATGATCAGGTTCGTCACAATGGTCCGCGCCTCCTCGAGAGTTGCTCCCGCATGCCGCTGCTCCCAGACGAGCAGTCCGTAGCCGCCCAGCTGCATCAGGAGCGACACCAACACGGTCCGCCTGACCAGCGCCTTCGACAGGAGGGGCTGCCTCGGATCCCGCGGTGGACGGTTCATGAGGCCCGGCTCCTTGGGTTCAAACACCAGCGTCAGGCCGAGGAAGATCGCCGTGGTGAGATTGATCCAGAGCAGGTGCACCGGGAGCACCGGCAGCTGGGCACCCAGCACGATGGCGGTGAGCAGCAGCAAGCCCTCGCCTCCGTTGGTCGGCAGGGTCCAGACGATGAACTTCACCAGGTTGTCGAAGATGTTTCGCCCCTCCTCCACCGCAGCCTTGATGGAGGCGAAGTTGTCGTCGGCCAACACCATCGCCGCGGCGCCCTTGGCGACGTCGGTGCCCGTGATCCCCATCGCCACGCCGATGTCGGCCTGGCGAAGCGCCGGGGCATCGTTCACGCCGTCACCAGTCATGGCGACGACATGACCCCGGGACTGCAGGGCCTCGACCAGCCGGAGTTTCTGCTCGGGAGCCACGCGCGCGAAGACCGCGGTCCGCTCCGCCACCTCCGGCAACCGGTCGGGCGGCATCTGGGCGAGCTCGCTGCCCGTGATGGCGAGAAGGGAGCCATCGGCTCGCCTGGCCCCCTGGAGGCCCAGCTGCGCCGCGATTGCGGCGGCGGTCACGGCGTGGTCCCCGGTGATCATCTTCACCGCGATGCCGGCCCGGAGACATTCCCGGACCGCTGCAGCCGCCTCCGGCCGGGGGGGATCGATCATCCCCTGGAGGCCCAGGAAGGTCAGACCCTCCGCCACATGCTCGTGGGCGAGCTCCTGATGGTTGTTCGCCACGTGTCGACGCGCGAACGCCAGAACCCGCAGGCCCTTCGACGCCATCCGGTCAGCCGCGACACGGATCGCCACGGCATCCAGTGGGCCCTCGGTTCCGTCGGCCCGGAGGATGCGATCGCATCGGGTCAGCAGCCGGTCCAATGCCCCCTTCTTGTAGATCACCCGCGGCTCCGAGTCGTGGAGGGTCGCCATGAACATGTATTCCGACTCGAACGGGATGACATCGAGCCGGGGATTCGCCTCCTGGCTCGCGTCGTGGCCATAGCCGGCCTTCTGTCCCGACACGATCAGGGCCGCCTCGGTCGGATCCCCCTGCACCCTCGGCCGCCCCGCCTCGTCGGCCACCAGCAGGGTGTCATTGCACAACACCCCCGCGCAGAGCGTCTCGGCCAGCGCCTTGTGGTCCTTTGGATCGGCAGTCCGTCCCTCTCTCTGGATCTGTCCCTCGGGGGCATAGCCGATGCCGCTGACCTGGAACCAATCCCCGCCCGCGTAGATCTCTCGGACGGTCATCTGGTTCTCCGTGAGCGTGCCCGTCTTGTCGGAACAGATGACGGTGGTGCTGCCGAGGGTCTCCACCGCGGGCAGCCGACGGATGATGGCCCGACGGCGGGCCATGCGTCCGACCCCGATGGCCAGGGTGATGGTGACCGCAGCGGGCAGGCCCTCCGGGATGGCACCCACGGCCAGCGCGATGGCGGCCATGAACATCTCATTGGCGGGATTCCCGCGGAGCCATCCGATCAGGAAGGTGACCGCGGCGAGGGCCAGGATCACCTGCACCAGGATTCCGCTGAACTGCTGGATCTTGCGGGTCAGCGGCGTCATGAGGTCGACCGTCCCGGCGATGAGGGTCGCGATCCGCCCGGTCTCGGTCCGGTCCCCGGTGTCGACGACCACGCCTTCGGCCTGACCGTAGGTCACGAGGCTTCCGGCGAAGGCCATGTTGCGTCGGTCACCGAGGACCGTTTCTGCCGGAAGGGGGCCGTAGGATTTCTCCGCCGGCACGGATTCACCCGTCAGGGCCGCCTCGTCGCACTGCAGGCTGCGGACGGTCATCAGCCGCAGATCGGCGGGGACCCGGTCGCCCGACTGCAGCAGGACGATGTCGCCGGGGACCAGTTCCGCCGAGGGGACCCGTTGTTTCCGTCCATCGCGTCGGACGGTCGACTCGGTCCGGAGCATTCGGGACAGCGCGCCGATGGCCCGTTCGGCCTTCGCCTCCTGGAGATGCCCGACGATGGCGTTGATCAGGACGACCCCGAAGATCACGCCGGCATCGACGTATTCGCCGAGGAGGGCGGCCTTGGCCGCGGCAACGAGGAGGACGTAGACGAGGACCTGATGGAACTGCAGCAGGAACTTCTTCCACCCGGGAGTTCCGGCCCGCTCGGTCATCTCATTGGGACCGGAACGGCGGAGACGATCGGTGACCTCGGAGGCGCTCAGGCCGGTCTCGGGGCGGGTCTCCAGGAGCTGACAGACCTCCACCTCGGACCGGGCATGCCAGGGAATGTCTGGGGGTGCGCTCACCCCGGGAGTCTAGTCCCGCAGTGGAGAGTCGCACGGGCGAGTTCGCCTCCGGCCGGCTCGGCCGCCGGGGGGGTGACGAAACTTGACCCTGCCGTTCACGCTGTGTTTCCTCTGTCCAGCGCGGAGAGGTGGCCGAGTGGCTGAAGGCGCTGGTTTGCTAAACCGGTTTACGGCCAAAAGCCGTAACGAGGGTTCGAATCCCTCCCTCTCCGCCATTCCTTTTCCCGGAAGCCCCTTCCAGAAATCCCGTTGACCGTCCCGGGTTTCCCACGCTTCTTGGGCACACTCCGGACGGCTGAACACCCCGGAGACCCCAGTTTCAGTCGACCCCATCCCATCCAGGAACCCCCATGCTCACCGCAGTCCTGATCGTCCTCGGCCTTCTCTTCCTCGGCATCCTCATCGTCGGTCTTTTCATCGCCGGCACCTACAACTCCCTCGTCACGCTCCGGAACCGGTTCAAGAACGCGTTCGCCCAGATCGACGTCCAGCTCAAGCGACGGTACGACCTCATCCCGAACCTGGTCGAGACCTGCAAGGGGTACATGAAGCATGAGAGCGCCACACTCGAGGCGGTCGTGGCCGCCCGCGGTTCCGCCATGACCGCATCGACCCGGGTCGCCGCCAACCCGGCGGATCCTGAGGCCATGAAGCAGCTCCTCGCCGCGGAACAGACCCTCGGTGCAGGCATCGGACGCCTCCTCGCCGTCGCGGAATCCTATCCGGACCTGAAGGCCAACCAGAACATGATGTCCCTGCAGGAGGAGCTGACCTCGACCGAGAACAAGATCTCATTCGCCCGTCAGGCCTTCAACGATGCCGTGACCGACTACAATACCCGCCGGGAGACCTTCCCGACGAACCTCATCGCGGGGCTCTTCCAGTTTGCCGCCGCCGAACTCTGGCAGGTCGACTCGCCCGAGGAGCGGAAGGGCGTCCGGGTTTCGTTCTGAGCCGCATACGGGGAGGGGCTCACGCGGAGACACGGAGGAAGGACGGAAGGACGGAAGGGGATTGAAAACCGCTGAGCGCCCAGTCCGTGGGTCCTTCTCTCAACTCTCGACACTCAACTCTCAACCTTCCCCGTTCTCTTGAATTTCCATGAGCGGCAGCTGAGAGCACGGCAGAATACCGGTCGGCTCCTGATCCTCTACATCCTGGGTGTGGCGGGGATGGTGGGAGCCGTTCATTGCCTGGTGGCAGGAATCCTGTCGGAGGGGCGGGACTTCCTACACCCCCAGTTCCTGCCCTTCACCGTCGGAGGGACCCTCGTGGTCATCCTCATCGGAGTCGCTGTCGGCAAGGCCAGCCTCACCGGAGGGGGACGCGCCGTGGCCGAGGCCTGCGGGGGCCGGCCGGTCGAACCCGGCACGCGGGATCTCGCCGAGAAACGGTATCTCAATGTCGTCGAGGAGATGTCGATCGCCTCGGGCGTTCCCATGCCCGGGATCTATGTCCTCGACGAGGAATCGGGCATCAACGCCTTCGCCGCTGGCCACACCACCGACGACTATGCGGTGGCCGTCTCCCGAGGCTGTCTCGAGCGGCTGAACCGCGACGAACTCCAGGGGGTCGTCGCCCATGAGTTCAGCCACATCCTCAACGGCGACATGCTCCGGAACATCCGGCTCACCGGATGGCTCTATGGCATCATGGGACTCACGCTCGTGGGACGGGTCCTCTTCGAGGCCGCAGTCCGGGGGGAACAACGACCCCGTCGTCGAGACAGCGAAGGCAAGGGCGTGAACGTCATCCTGCTGTTCGGACTCGGCCTGCTGGTGATCGGCTGGATCGGACAGCTGTTCGCCCGGGCCATCCAGGCAGCGATCTCCCGTCAACGGGAACACCTCGCCGACGCGTCAGCAGTCCAGTTCACCCGAAACCCCACCGGCATCGCAGGGGCGCTCAAGAAGATCGCCGGCTATGCCTCCGGGTCCAGGATCCAGAGTCCGAAGGCGGCGGCCTTCTCCCACATGTTCTTCGCCAGCGCGCTCGACAGCCTCTTCGCGACCCATCCACCCCTCGATGAACGGATCCGTCTGCTCGATCCGACCTTCAACCCGGAGATTGCCACCCTGGCCAGCGAGGCTGCCGCTGCAGTCCCCGGTGGGGCCTCGGGGTTCTCCGGGGGCGTCGAGCCTCGGGCGGTCACACCGGCAGTGGTCGAGGAGGCGGAAGCGGTTCCCACACCCTCCGCCATGGCCGCCGCAGGACGATTCCTCGCCGGATTGCCTGAGGCCCTCGCAGTGGCTGTCCAGGAACCCTTCGGCGCCTCGGCGGTCGTCCATGGACTGCTGTTGGGTCGGGATCCCCGGACCCGAAAGACTCACCTGGACCAGCTCGAGCGGAGTGTCGCCCCTGGACTCCTTCGGGAGATCCTTCGCCTGCTCCCGGTGCTGGACGGGCTCCCAGTCCTCGCCCGGTTGCCGGTCGCCACCCTCGCCACCGGGGCATTGCAGCGATTGTCGCCCCACCAATATTCCGACTTCTGCCGCAGCACGGACGCGCTCGTCGCGGCGGACCGTCAGGTGGACCTCTTCGAGTTCGCCCTCCAGCGGAATCTGAGACGGCACCTTGCCTCCCACTTTGAGCGGACACCTCCCCGTCTGGTACGCCATCGCCGACTGTCGGAGGTGGCCTCCGACTGCGGCGTCCTGCTCTCGTGCCTCGCCCAGGTAGGCCATGCGGAGGCGGCGGATCAGGAGGCGGCGTTCGCGAGCGGTATGACGCGTCTCGGACCCGAGGCAGCCGGCCTCGAACTCCTGTCGGTCGAGCACTGCAATCTGACACAGGTGGAGGCGGCCTTGGAGCGGCTGGTCCAGACGACACCAGAAATCAGGAGGCGGGTGGTGGATGCCGGTGCGGTTGCGGTGGCGCACGACGGGATCCTGCACGAGCGCGAGGCGGAACTCCTCCGGGCGATTGCCGACAGTCTCGAATGTCCGATGCCGCCCTGGGTGGAATGGGAAACGCCGGCGCAGGTCTGAACCCACGCCGGCGTTGAGATCATCGGACTGCTGACTGCCGAGGGCTACTTGGCCTTGGCCTCGTAGTTCTTCAGGGACTCCTGCAGGCCTTCCTTCATCTGTTCCGGGGCCTTCTCGATCGCCTTCTTCTGGGTGGCGATCGCCTCCTGGGTCTTGCCGTTGTCGAACAACGCCCTGGCGTAGGTGTCGAGGATCGCGGCGTCCTCACCCTTGGTGAGGTCGGTGGCCTGCTTGGCGAAGCGCAGGGCGGCGGGAAGATCGCGTTTCTTGACCTCCTCGCTGGTCAGGATGCTCCACGCCAGCTGGTTCAGGGCCATGCCCGACTGGATCTTGGTGGCATCGATCTTGGCCAGGGCCGCAGCGGCCTTCGCGGGATCCCCGTTCTCGCCAACCGCCTCGAGGTAGGACTCGAGAAGCGGGGTCACCTTCTGGAGCTCCATCTGGTTGCGGAACATCGTCTTGAAAGCCTCGAGGTCGAAGTCCTTGGGTGCGCCAGCCACGAGCTCCTTTTCCAAGGCGGCCAGAGTGGCAGGATCCTCACCCTTCATCAGGGCCTGTTGGTACTTCTGGAACTTGGGCATGAAGGCCACGCGCTTCCGGAAATCCGCCGGTTCGAAGGTCTGGCCGTTGAAGAGACCGCCCTGCTCCTTGTCGAGCGCCACCAGCTCCGCCTCGAGCTTCTGGGTTTCGGCGTCGTCCCGCCCCTCGCCGATCAGCTTCGCAAGCTTCTGGAGCTTCTTCTGCGCCGCCATCTCCTTCTCCTGCGCGGCCGCCTCCTTCGCCGCTTCAGCCTTCGCGGCCGCGAGGTCGTACTTGCCGTTCACCACCTTCTCGAGGGTGGTGTCGAGACCCGACATTGGATGGCCCTGCCAGACGATGCGGCCGTCCTTGTCGACCACGAAGGCGTGCGGGATGCCATTGATGTTGAAGGCCTCCATGTAGCCCTCGGAGGTCTTGCCGCCATCGATCGCGACGGCGTAGTCCATCTTGTCGCCCATCTTGGTGACGAACTTCTTCACGACGTCGGACTTCTCATTCGAGACGCCGATGAACACCACGCCCTTGTCCTTGAACCGCTTCTGGAGCTCGGTGAGGTGCGGGATGCTGGTCCGGCAGGGACCACACCAGGTGGCCCAGAACTCGACGACGTGGACCGTCTTGCCCTTGCCGGCGGCGAGATCGACGGGACCGCCCTTGATCCATTCCTTGATGTCGAGGGCCGGGGCAGCATCGCCGAGTTCGGCGCCCAGGGATGCGGCTGCGAGCAGGGTGGACAGCGGGAGGAGAAGAAGACGGGACAGAGGTTTCATGGTGTGCGACGGGGTTATGGAACCCGGGCAAGTTCAGTGTCGGTCTGGCAGAGTCAAAGGAAATCCCGGGAGCGGCCCCGGTCCGGGCCCAACTTGGTCGTGGATGGACCGTTCCATTCTGTCATCATCCTCCCGTCCACCATGTCCCACACCCGGTTGCTCCTATCGCTGCTGCTCGTCCTCATCGGATGCCGGGTCGTCGCCGACGTGGTCCTGAACGAGTTCATGGCCCGCAACGTGACGGGACTCACGGACAACAAGCAGGCCTACTCGGACTGGATCGAGCTTCGCAATACCGGCGTCGATCCCGTCGATATCGGGGGCTGGTATCTGACGGACACGCCGACCAACAAGACCGCATGGCAGATCCCGGCCTACACGATCCCGGCCGGGGGCTATTACGTGATCTTCGCCTCGGCGAAGAACCAGACCCTCGTGCCAACGGGCCTCCACACCAATTTCCGGCTGTCCTCGAAGGGAGGCTATCTCGCACTGGTACGACCCGATGGCGTCACGGTTGCCTCGGAGTTCAAGGACTACCCGGAGCAGTTCGCCGATGTGTCGTATGGACTGTCCTCGGACCAGGCGGACCTTCCGGTCTACCTCAACGCTCCCACGCCCCGGGCGACCAACAGCCCCGGGTTTCCATCCCGCGCCGGGAAGGTGACCTATTCACAGGCCGGCGGACTCTTCATCGACCCCTTCGACGTCACCCTGACGTCGACCCACCCTACCGGGCAGATCCGGTACACCCTGGACGGTGCCGTCCCGACGGAGGCCTCACCCCTCTACGAGACTCCTCTCCGGGTGGATCGGACCCTTCGGATCCGGGCCCGGGAATTTGTCACCGGCATGGTTCCAGGTCCGATCTGTGGCACCGCCTACACGCTGGTCGGGCCCGCGTCCCTGACCCGTTCCTCGAACCTGCCGATCATCGTTCTCGACACCTATGGCTCGACCATTGTTCAGGACGGACGCACCCGGGGGACGGTAACGATTCTTAAGCCGAGCAATGGGCGGACCACCCTTCCTGGGGACATTGATGTCCACACACGTGCCACCTTCGAAATCCGGGGTTCAAGTTCGACCCAATTCCCGAAGCAATCGATGGGACTCGAGCTCCGCCATGACGATGAGTCGGATCGTTCCCTGTCGATCCTCGGTCTGCCGGCGGAGTCCGATTGGGTCCTGTATGCGCCATATACCGACAAGACCCTGATCCGCGACGTGATCGCCTATGAATTGAGCCGTCAGATCGGTCGCTACGCGCCACGGACACGCCTCGTCGAGCTGTATTACAACAAGAACGGGCCGCTGGATCCCGCGGACTACTGGGGCGTGTACGTCGTGGTCGAAAAGATCAAGGGAGGGGCCGACCGCGTCGACATCACGGGGCTGCAGCCGACGGATTCGAGCCCGTTTGACCTCAGTGGTGGGTTCATCCTCAAGAAGGACCGGCTCGACAACAACGACTGGCCCTTCACGACGGTGAAGGGCCAGCAGCTGGGCATCGAATGGCCCCGGGGGCGGGAACTGGGTTCGGTCCAGTGGACCGCCATCCGGGCCTCGATGAACCAATTCGAGACCGCGCTGTACGGCACCCAGTTCCGGGACCCGGTGCTCGGCTATGCCGCCCATGCCGATGCGGTC
>CAZZKQ010000074.1:0-10490 GCA_964654875.1 uncultured Verrucomicrobiota bacterium
CGCGGGTTACCTCGGGTTCGGCTCCTTCAACGACAGCGGGCTCTTCGCCCGGGTTCGTGTCTGGGCCCCCTCGGCGGAGTCCGTAGTGAGGAACCCAGACCTGTTCCGAACCGAGATCCCAAGGCGCGCGCCCTGATGGGAAGTTCACCGTTTTGTGCTTTGAAATCCGGACGGCTCCGCGGCCATCGTCTGGCACTCCACTGCCATGAAGAAGCGTCCTTGGAAGATCGTCGGCATCAACTTTGACCATTTCCACATGGGCGACCTGTTAAGGTATGCCCATGAACATCCCCGCGCCGAGGTCGTGGGGGTGAGCGACGAGAAGCCCGAGCGCATGGAGGAGGCCATCCGCAAGGGACTGGTCGACCGTCACAACGCCTTCACGGACTATCGTGAGTGCCTCGCCAAGACGCAGCCGGACGTCGTGATCCTCTGTCCGGCGGCCTCCAAGCACGGCGAGTGGGTGAAGAAGGTGGCGCCGTTCGGCTGTCACATCATGGTCGAGAAACCCTTTGCCGCGTCGCTCAAGGAGGCGGACGCCATGGCGGCCGCGGTCCGGAAGGGCCAGCAGCTGATGATCAACTGGCCCCTGCAATGGGTCGGGTCGCATCGGAAGGCGCATGAGCTCGTGTCGAAGGGCGCGATCGGGGACGTCCTCAACGTGTGGCATTTCGGCGGCAACCGCGGTCCGCTCTTCCATGGGGCGGACAAGGACGAAAAGACCGCGGCACAGGTCGCCCGCGAGAAGCCCCATTCCTGGTTCTACAAGCGTGCCCATGGGGGGGGATCGCTTCTCGACTACCTCGGCTATGGCACCACCCTCGGCACCTGGTATCAGGGCGGACGGCGTCCGATCGAGGTCACCGCGACGGTCGACGAACCCGAGGGACTGGAGGTCGATGAGCACAGCATCGTCGTCGCCCGCTATGCCCATGGGCTGTCGAAGTTCGAGACCCGCTGGGGAACGTTCACCGATCCCTGGATCCTCCAGCCCCAGCCGCGCTGTGGGTTCATCATCCTCGGCACCGAGGGGACGGTCAGCAGCTACGACTACGACGACTACGTGACGGTGCAGACCCGCAAGAAGCCGGAGCCGCACCGTGTGGAGGCGCCGGCGCCCAAGGCCCCGAACCAGAATCCCGTCCAGTATCTCCTCCACTGTCTTGAGCAGGGGGAGCCGCTCGAGGGACCGGTCAGCCTGCCCATCAGCCGGATCGGACAGGAGATCGTGGACGCCGCGGTGCGGAGTGCCCGTCTGAAGCGCACGGTGAAGCTGAAGCCCTGAGCCCTGCCGCGGGATCGGATCAGAGGGAGGTCTGCCCCAGCTCGGCGATACGCCGGAAGGCGGCCTCCTCGATCGGCATCACGCTCAGCCGGGTGTGACGGATCAGTGGGATCTCCCGGGTTCCGGGGTCGGTCTTGAGCTCGTCGAGGGTGACGCTGCGTTTGAGGGCCTTGTGGGGCACGAGATCGACGCAGGACCAGTCGCCCTCGGTGGCGGTCGGGTCGGGATAGGCCTCCCGCTCCACGGTGGCGCAGCCCACGATCTCCTTGCCGATGTTGCTGTGGTAGTACAGGACGCGATCCCCGGCGCGCATGGCCCGCAGGTTGTTCCGGGCCTGGAAGTTCCGGACCCCGGTCCAGGCGGTCCTTCCATCGGCGACGAATGCCTCCCAGGCGTAGGCATCGGGTTCCTGCTTCACGAGCCAGTACTTTCTCGGCATGGGCGGACAGTGTCGCGGGATCCGTGGACCACCAAGGCGGAATCCGTCGGTGACGGGTTCCCTGCTCTCAACCTCTGAACACGCTGTGGAGGATGGCCTCCTTGATCTTCCACAGGAGCGTCATGGTCAGCGCGACCGGCGGGAGCAGAAGCATGATGAAAAGCCAGGGGCGGGTGAACTCGAGGAAGGAGCGGAATCGGATGATCGGCGCTGGTGCGGGGTTCCAATGGGGCAGGCCGAGCCAGAGGAGGACGAACAGTCCGAGGACCATCAGACCCCGGCTGTTGAGTCGGGTGAAGAAGAGCGTCTCCGATCGGAGCGCCTGGTCCGGCAGCATCGCCGCGAGCCGGAGGAGCACGTCATTCACCGCGATGAGGAACGCGACGCCCGCCAGGCTCAGCAGCACCATGCCGTGACCGAAGAAGGCCTCCTCCGGGGCGCGGTTCCACCAGACCGGGGTCGGGGAGAGACCGACCAGGAGGAGTGCCAGGAACGAGGCGCGATGGCGGGCGTTCACCCAGACCGTCTCACGGGCCTGGAACTTCCGGAGGTGGAACAGGCCGACCAACAGGCTGGCCGATGCGACCGCGGTCGGGGCGAAACCGAACTGCCGCCAGCCGAGGTCGAGCGCGCAGGCCGTGGTGGCGAGGAGCATGGCGGGCACCCCCCAGAAGAGCAGGACCAGTCCCCGGACGACCCGTGCGAGGGAGGGGAGCACAGTCTTCTCGGACATGGATGCGGGTGGGGCCGGTGCTCTGGGCCGAGGCCCCGCGCCGGTCGGTCAGTGGATCGACAGGTAGGTGTAGTCCTTGAGGCCGCGCTCGTATTCGTCGAGCAGCTTCATCCCCTCGGTCGGCTTGAGCCGGTCGCTCCGGATCGCGGCGTCGACCTGCGCCTTCATCTGGCGCTTGAGCTCTCCCTCCTCGTATTGCACGGCGCGGAGGGTCTCGACGATCTGGTTCCCCTCGATGACCTCCTCGACGTAGTAGCCCGTGGGTTCGTCGGGCTCGAGGAAGACATGCATCTCGTTGACCCGCCCGAAGAGGTTGTGCAGGTCTCCCATGATGTCCTGGTAGGCCCCCATCAGGAAGAAGCCCAGGTAGTAGGGTTCCTGGGTGCCGTTGGTTCCCTTGAGCGGGTGGAGCGGCAGGGTGTCGCGGACGTCCCGGAGATCGATGAACTTGTTGATCTGGCCGTCGGAGTCGCAGGTGATGTCAACGAGGGTGCCTTCCCGGGTGGGGCGCTCCTCGAGGCGGTCGATCGGCATGATTGGGAACAGCTGTCCGAGGGCCCAGTGGTCGAGGAGCGACTGGAAGACGGAGAAGTTGCAGAGGTACTGGTGGCCGAGGCTGTCCTCGAGATGACGGATCTCCTCCGGGACATGGCTCTGCGAGCGGAAGCTCTGCACGACCGATTCGGAGATCTCCCAGTACAGGTGCTCGATCTTGGCTTTGTCCTGCAGATCCATCACCCCGAGGATGAACCGCTGATGGGCGTCCTCCTTGCGCTCGAGGGCATCGTGGTACGCCTCGAGCTTGTTGAGACTCCCCAGGTTGTCGCGGATCTCGAGCAGTTCCTGGACGATGCCGTGTTCCTTGGGGCCGAACGTGAAGTCGAGCTCGGGGGGTGTCTTGTCGATGTGACCAAAGACCTCGACCACGAGCATGCTGTGGTGGGCCACGAGAGCCCGGCCGCTCTCGCTGACGATGTTCGGGTGGGGGACGTTCTCCTGGTTGCAGACCTCGCCCATGTAGTAGACGACGTCATTGGCGTATTCCTGGAGCGTGTAGTTGGTGGAGCTGTCGAAGGCGCTCCGCGAGCCGTCGTAGTCGACGCCGAGTCCACCTCCGACATCGACGTATTCCACCGGGAACCCGAGCTTGTGGAGCTTGGAGTAGATGCGCCCGGCCTCCTGGACAGCCCGTTTCACCGTGAGGATGTCGGGTACCTGGGAGCCGATGTGGAAGTGGAGGAGCTTGAAGCAGTGGGCGAGGCCCTCGCGGCGGAGCAGTTCGGTGGCGGCCAGGAGTTCGGTGGTGCTGAGACCGAACTTGGCATTCTCACCACCGCTCTCGGCCCACTTGCCGGCACCCTTGCTGAGCAGGCGTGCCCGGATGCCGATCATGGGCTCGACGCCGATGGTCTTCGAGGTGGCGATGATGAGGCGCAGTTCCTCGATCTTCTCCACGACCATGATGACGTTCTTGCCAAGACGGATGCCTTGGAGCGCAAGCCGGATGAAGGCGGGGTCCTTGTAGCCGTTGCAGATGATGAGGGCGCCGGGCTGGTCCTGGAGTGCCATGCCGGCGAAGAGCTCGGGCTTGGATCCGACCTCGAGTCCGAAATCGAAGGGTTTCCCGGCCTCGAGGATCTCCTCCACGACCTCGCGGAGCTGGTTGACCTTGATCGGGAAGACGCCGCGGTAGCGACCCTTGTAGCCGAACTCGGAGATGCTGGCCCGGAACGCGTCATTGAGGGCCTGTACCCGGTGCCGGAGGATGTCCTGGAAGCGGATCAGCAGGGGGAACTTCAGCCCTCGTGCCTTCGCATCGGCGACGAGGTCGGTGATGTCGACCTGCACCCCGTTCTGGAGCGGCGTCGCCACCGCGTGGCCTTCGGCGTTGATGTCGAAATAGCCGGCACCCCAGCGATCGATGTTGTAGAGCGCGCGGGAGGATTGGGGGCTCCAGGAGTCGGTTGCGGCCGGCGACGCGGCGTTGGGGTCACTCATCTTGAGAGGCTCGAGAGGAGCGACTATAGGAAGCGTCGGATCGATTTCAACGCACACGTTCAGGCATATGGAAATCGGAACCGGGTGGCCTCGCCGGCCAGCCTCCGGGGCGTTGTTGATCGTCTTGTCGGCGCGGTGTCGAGCCCGTTGCGGTCCCCAGATTTGGGGAGGAACGAAGGCTGGGCTGGGACCGGGGCGGGACTGGCACGATCGGATGCATGCAACGAAACTGGATGGGTCTTCTGATGGGGTTGGGCACGTTTCTGGCGTCCATGGTGTCGGCAAGGACTGCCGAGCTGCGTGAGATCGCGGTCTGGAACTTCAACGCTCCGGGCGTGCTCCAGGCCTCTCAGGGTTCCGGCGAGGCGCGGATCCTGGGCGGGGTTTCCGTGACAAACCTCACCGGTTCCCCCTCCGATCCACTCTCCCCCAACACGTCCCTCGGACTCAGGGGCTTCCCTCCGCAGGGGATGGCCACGCGGTCGGCTGGGATTGAGTTCATGCTCCCGGACGCCTTTTCCGCGCTGCAGCTGGCGTTCGAGATGCGGGTCTCACCCACGGCCTGTTCCCGTCTGGCGGTGCTGGTGGGGCAGGGGGCGGGGGACTTCGTTGAGGCAGGAACACTCGAGGTGACGCAGGACGGAACCTTCATCCCCCTGTCCCTCGATCTCTCCGGCGTGCTGGACCCTCTTTCCTCGGGGTCGACCCGGATCCGGATCGTCGCCGACACCCGGTCGGATGGACTCTATCCCACCGTCAAGCCCAGGCCTGACGGCACCAGCCCCTATGGTCCCTCAGGGGTATGGCGTCTGGACCGGGTGGTCTTTCGCGGGGTCGTTCGAGAGACGGCGGAGGAGGCCCTGCGGATCTCGGTTTCAACCCTGGCCGAGGACCTGAATCTGGACTGGTCCCATCCTCATCTCGACCAGTTCACCCTGTGGAGTTCCCCATCCCCGGACGGCCCCTGGTCGACCGTCGGCGTGCTGTATGACCTCCACCGGATTGTGCCGATCGACGGACCGATGCGGTTCTATCGTGTCACGTCGCCATGACCTCGGTCGCGATCCGGTCGAAGTCCTGGAACACCCGGTCGAGGGTGAACTTCGTCTCGACTGTCCGGCGTCCTGCGACGGACCACGCGTTCCGCTTCTCGGCACTGCCGAGGATCGCGGTCATCTGGGCCAGGTAGGCATCCGCATTGCCGGGCGTGGCCAGTCCGGCATCGACCCCCGGCGTGATGATCTCCGACACCCCCCCCGCCGCGGCTGCGATGACAGGAAGTCCGACGGCCATGCCTTCGATGATCACCCGGCCAAAGGGCTCCGGCTTCGTCGAGCAGTGCAGGAGGAGGTCCAGCTGGGACAGGGTCGAGGCGATGTCGGCCTGGAAGGCGACGAAATACACCCGGGATTCCAGCCGGTGGGCGGTCACGAAGCGCTTCAGGGAGGCCTCGAACGGGGCATCCTCGTTGAACGCCCGTCCGATCACGACGAACCGCCCCGGGCGACCCTGTCCAGCCCAGTCCTTGGCGAGTCGCAGGAAGAAATCCTGTCCTTTCCAGGGGGTGATGCGCCCGACGAGGCCGATCAGCGGCTCCCCGGGTGGGATCCGGAGTTGTTCGCGCAGCAGACTCGACTGGATCCTCCGGTATCGGTCCAACGGAATGCCATTGTGGACGGTGGTGACCCGGTCCTCGGAAAGCCCCTGGTCGAGGAGCACCTTCCGGGCGAATTCCGAGACGGTGATCACGCGCGCGGCCTGGCGTCGGGCCCGCTGCACGAAGACGCGTCGGACCGGCCAGCTGAAGAATTCAGGGCTGAGGATGTCGTTGAACCACCAGACGTTCGGGGTTCCGGAGCGCCGCGTCGCGTTCCCGGCGATGAGATCGTCCTTGTTGGTGCAGGAGATCACGACATCGGGTCGTGCGCCGGCGATGATCGACTCGAGCCGACGGGTTGCGGCGTGCACCTCCCGCCATCCTTTCCAGGCGCGGAAGGGGCTGAATCGCCTGCCCACGACACGCATCTCGTTGAGCGACTGGGAGAGTCCGAAGGCGTGGCGGGGAATCTGGACCCGCGCGATCGCGGTTTCGAGGGGACTGCCCGGAGCGCAGGCGACGGAGGCGTCCCATCGGGACCGGAGGGCAGGCAGACCGAGGAGCTCGACGAGGTTGATCTCCGCCCCTCCGAGCACCTTGCTGACGTGGTCTACAAACAGGATTCGCTTCCGATTCACCGTGATGCCGGAGAAGTACAAGGTGGTCGTGGGCAAGAGAACAGAGGAATCGCGTTCTGGACCTCCTCTTTCGTTCGACCGTCCCTTCTGGGCCCTCGGATTCGCCTCCGTTGTCCACGGGTGATCGCCACCTATCCGATCGTCATTCCTCGGGGATCGGCTACTGTCCGCCAGCGTGGCGGGCAAATTCTATGTGAGGGGTGAGCGGCGGGCGGAGAAGGTGAGGGATCTCTTCGCCGAGGTGGCACCGCGCTATGATCTCATCAACGACCTCCAGAGTCTCGGTCTCCATCGACTCTGGAAACGTCGCCTCCTCGGGCTTGCGGCGATCCGTCCCGGGGAGAGAGCCCTCGACCTCTGCTGCGGCACCGGCGACATCGCCCTGGCCCTCCGGGCAGAAGGGGCGGAGGTCGTGGGTGTCGATTTCAGTGAACCGATGCTGGACGTCGCGCGCCAGAGGGCCTCGAGGAATCCGGCGACCCAGACCGTGGCGTTCGAGCAGGGGGATGCCCTCCGGCTCCGATTCCCGGACGGGTCCTTCGATGTCGTCACCATCAGCTATGGGCTCCGGAACCTCGCCGACATCCCGCAGGGGCTGGCCGAAATGCACCGGGTCCTGCGTCCAGGGGGACGGCTGCTCATCCTCGACTTCGGGAAGCCGGAGTGGCCGCCGTTCCGATGGCTCTACTTCCAGTATCTGGCCCATCTTGTCCCATTGTTTGGCCGCCTGTTCTTCGGGGATGCCGACACCCACGGCTACATCCTCGACTCCCTGCGGGACTACCCGGCACAGAAGGGTGTCGATGCGCTCCTGCGCGGCCTCGGGTTTGGGCCGACGCAGACCTTCAACCTTTTGGGCGGGGTCATGGGCCTCCACCTCGCGCACAAGCCGAGGCTGCGCTGAGGTCGAGAGACAAGGCTGACCCCAGAGGAGCATCCCAGAGGGGCATCGTTGCCGTCGGCGGGGTTCCCCGACATGCTGACACCGATGTCCATCGTCCGAGCCAAGATCTGCGGCATCACACGGGCCGAGGATGCCCGTGTGGCCATCGACCACGGCACCCACGCCCTTGGTTTTGTCTTCGCTCCCTCGAGTCCGCGGGCCCTCACCCGGGAACAGGCTGCGGTGCTGGTCCGGTCCCTTCCGCCCTTTGTCTCGAAGGTGGGGCTTTTCGTCGACGCCTCCCGAGAGGAGGTCCTCGAGGTCGCGGCCCGGGTGGGGCTGGACACCGTCCAGCTGCATGGCGATGAGGATCCTGAGACCTGCGCGGTGGTCCAGCAGGTGGTGCCCGTCGTGAAGGCCTTCCGGGTCCAGGGACCGGAGACGTTGGTCCGCATGCAGGCCTACCGGGAGTGTGCTGCGGCATTCCTCCTCGACGCCTACGTCCCGGGTCGCCACGGGGGTACTGGAACCCGTTTCGACTGGGTCCGGGCCGTCGAGGCCAAGGCTCTGGGTGTCCCCATCCTCCTTGCCGGGGGGCTCGATCCGGGGAATGTGGCCGAGGCGATCCGGGTGGTGCGGCCGTTCGCGGTGGATGTCTCAAGCGGCGTCGAGAGCGCCCCGGGACATAAGGATCCGCGGAGGCTCCGTGAGTTTTTGGCGGCGGTGTTGGCCTGCCCGGGGTGAACGCGGTTGTGGAGTCCAGGGTTCCGTAGTTCGATTGGGCCATGCCGACCAATGTCCTCGGGCTCGAACTGAAACCCTGCTGTCAGGATCCGATGACGGGGTTCTATCGGGATGGATTCTGCAGGACGGGGGCGGGTGACGTGGGTTTGCACACGGTCTGCGCCCAGGTGACGGGTGATTTCCTCGAGTTCTCGCGTCGCATGGGCAACGACCTGAGCACGCCGCGCCCGGAGTGGGACTTTCCGGGTCTTCGTCCGGGTGACCGCTGGTGCCTCTGCGTCAACCGGTGGCGGGAGGCTGTCGAGGTGGGCAAGGCACCGCCGGTCGTCCTCGAGTCCACCCATGAATCCGCCCTTGAGTTCGTGGATCTCGAGGTGCTCCAACGCCACGCTCTCTCCCGGTCATGATTTCCGAGCCGACGGTGGATCCGGCGCCCCTCGTGCCCGGGACGCTCTATCTGGTGGCGACGCCCATCGGCAACCTCGAGGACATCACGCTCCGGGCGCTCCGGGTGCTCCGTTCGTGCGACGTGGTTGCGGCGGAGGATACCCGTCGGACCGGACGTCTCCTCCAACACTTCGGGATCCAGAAGCCATTGATCTCCTGCTTCCACTTCAACGAGGCCCGACGTGCCGGAGAGATCCTCGAACGGTTGAGGGATGGACGGACGGTGGCGCTGGTTTCGGATGCCGGATCGCCTGGCATCAGCGATCCCGGCGAACGTGTCGTGTCCGCGGTCCGGTCCGCCGGCCTACGGGTCGAACCCGTGCCCGGTGCCTGCGCCCTGGTGGCGGCGCTCACCGCCAGCGGGCTTCCCACCGAGGAGTTCCACTTCGTCGGCTTCCTGCCGGTGAAATCGGGCCAGCGTGCCCGTCGGCTTCAGGAGCTCGCCTCCCTCCCCGGGACATTGGTGATCTACGAATCCCCCTACCGGATCACCCGGCTCGTGGACGAGCTTGCGGTGGTGCTTCCGGAGCGGGAGGTGGTTCTGGCCCGGGAGATCACCAAGCGTTTCGAGGAGTGGATCCGGGGGCGGCCGGCGGAGAGCCAGGCCCAGCTGGCCCTCCGGCCGCGCAAGGGGGAGTTCGTCGGGATGGGCGGGCCGGCACGAGGCGACAGTGCCGAGGAGGGGATTGGATCGGCCGACACCGCTGCGGTGGCTGATTTGAGTTGAGGATTGCGACAGGCCGGCGAGGCTGAGGCTCAATTCCGCTGGTCAACGGGCGGCCCATCCAAACCCATCATGTCCCTCCAGGAGAAACTCGTCGCCGAGCTCAAGTCCTCGATGCTCGCCAAGAATGCCGATCGGACCGCCGCCCTGCGGATGCTCAAGTCCGCCCTCGGCTACGCCCAGATCGAAAGGAAGACCGAGGTCCTGGCTGACGCCGACGTCGTGGCCCTGCTCCAGAAGGAGGCCAAGAAGCGACGGGACGCGATGGAGGAGTATGGCAAGGCCGGCCGTGAAGACCTTGTCGCCAAGGAGAAGGGGGAGCTGGCTGTGGTCGAGGAGTTCCTTCCCAAGGCCCTGTCGGAATCCGAGATCGAGGCCCTGGTGCGGGCGGCGATCCAGGAGGTTGGTGCCACGGGCAAGAAGGAGATGGGAGCCGTCATGAAGGCGGCCCAGGCCAAGGCTGCGGGTCGGGCCGATGGGAAGCCGCTGAGCCAGTGGGTCGGCCGGTTGCTGCCCTGAGCCGCTCCTTGGCCCCCCTGGCGAGGTGTGGATCGGCCCGTCGAGGTCCGGCACGGACTCCCGGGAATCCGCTCCCTGCGGTCTCGAAACCCTTGCCATCGGCGTGGGCTGCGGCTACACGAACCGCCGTTCCTCGTCACCTAACCAAAGGATACATCATGTCCAAGCACGCCTATCATGCCTCCATTGAAGGGGCCCAACACGGGGGCAAATCGCTGCCCCAGTTCCTCGACTATGCCAAGGCCGCCGGCGCTGCCGGAGCCCAGCCCAGCAACTACATGCTCGGGAACGGCAAGGGGGGGTTCCTCAAGGCCAAGGAGATCCGCGACATCTTCGCCTCCCGGGGGATGCGGATCGATGGCATCTCCTCCCACTGTCCGTTCTGGGTGCATACGAGTGCCTGGACCGGCACCAAGTCAGGGCATCCATTCATCCCGGCCGACTTGCACTCGGCGAGTCCCGACAAGATCGAGAAATGGCATG
>CAZZKQ010000075.1:0-10461 GCA_964654875.1 uncultured Verrucomicrobiota bacterium
TGCGGCGACTGCGGAAGGGCGTAGAAGGTCCCGGGCTCACGTCGGTTGGGGACCAGGAACTCGCGGGCCCCCTCGGGGGTCGACTTGAACAGGGTCGGGGTCTCGACCTCGAGGAACCCCTGCTCGTCCATGTAGCTGCGCGTGGCGATGGCGACCTTCGACCGGGTCCGGAGGTTGCGGATCATCTCCGGCCGACGGAGGTCGAGATACCGGTACTGGAGACGCAGCTCCTCGTTGACCTTGTTGGCGACCTCGGGGTCGTCGACCGGGAACGGCAGCACCGCGGCATGGTTCAGCACGACGCACGACTTCACGAGGACCTCGACCTGGCCGGTCGGGATCTTGGTGTTGTCCGTTCCGGACGGACGGACCCGCACGGTTCCGGTGACCTCGAGGACCGACTCGGCGTGGAGATGGGTCGCGGCCTCGAACACCTCCTTGGGCAGGTCCGCCGGATCGAACACGGTCTGGGTCCGACCCTCCCGGTCACGGAGATCGATGAAGAGCACCCCACCCAGGTCTCGGCGGGAGTGGACCCAGCCGACGAGGGTGACGGTCTGGCCCGCGTGCGAGGGCCGAAGTTCGTTGCAATGGTGCGTGCGTTTCATGGGACAGGGACGTCGGGAATGGGATTCCGCGTCGCAAAGGAACGCGGATATTGCGAACGGCCGGGCCATTGGCAAAGGGAAGTTTGGCCCCGGACGGGAATCACCCCACTGTGCCGGGACGATGCCCGAGGGCCCATCGACACCCGATCACCCTGATCCCGTCCCGTGCGTGCCGGTGTCCAATACGGTCCCGGAATCACCGGTCGCGCGCTGGTTCCGTCACACCTTCCACACACCCTCCCCACCCCAGGCTGCGGCCTGGCCTCTGATCAAGGCCGGCGAATCCGTACTGATCGTCTCCCCGACCGGCACCGGGAAGACGTTCGCCGCCTTCTTTCCGATCCTGGACCAGCTCGCCCGGGAGCACGCCTCGGGCACCCTGCCCTCCGGCTTCCAGGCCCTCTACCTCTCCCCGCTCCGCGCCCTGGGATACGACCTCGAGAAGAACCTGAACGGTCCCCTCAACGCCAGCTATGGAGGATCGGCCCCGATCCGGGTGGGGCTCCGCACAGGCGACACCGACCCGGCCGAGCGCCGCCGTCAGTTCGAGGATCCCCCCCACCTCCTGCTCACCACACCGGAGAGCCTCGCCCTGATGCTGAGCCAGGACCGCTGGCTTCCCCACCTCGGGGGGATCCGTTGGGTGATCGTCGACGAAGTCCACGCCCTTGCGGAATCCAAGCGGGGTTCCCACCTCAGCCTGAGCCTCGAACGGCTGGAGGCCTTGATCCACAAAGCCCGACCGGATCGACGCCCCCTGCAGCGGATCGGACTTTCGGCGACGGTCCACCCGCTGGACCGCATCGCCGAATTCCTGTCCGGCGGCGGACGCCCGTGTCGCATCGTGGACGTCTCGGCCATCAAGCGCCTCGACCTCCGGGTCTACACGCCGCTCCAGAAGAGTCCCTATCCGCTGGCCGGGTTCAGCGGCACCCGGATGATCCGCAACCTGGCACAGCTGGTCCGGAAGCATCGGACCACGCTTGTCTTCACCAACACACGGAGCGGTGCCGAATCGGCCACGTACTGGCTGAAGGACACGTTGCCGGACCTCGCCGACCGGATCGAGTGCCACCATGCGAGCCTCGACCGGGATGTTCGTCTCCAGGTCGAGGACCAGCTCAAGCGCGGCGAGCTGCGCTGCGTGGTCTGCTCGACCTCCCTCGAGCTCGGCATCGACATCGGCAGCATCGATCTCGTGGTGATGCTCTCGACGCCGAAGGGCGTCAGCAAGGCCCTGCAGCGGACCGGGCGGGCGGGCCACACGCTCAACGAGGTCAGCCGAGGGCTGTTGATGGCCACCAACGTGAACGACCTCGTCGAGTGCGCCGCCACCGCCCTGCTGGCCCGTCGTGGGCATCTCGATGAAATCCGCATCCCGGAGGCACCGCTCGACGTCCTGGCACAGCAGGTCATGAGCCTCGGCTGTCTGGGGGAGATCCCGATCCAGGAGGCCTTCGACCTCGTTCGACGGGCCTGGCCGTACCGGAACCTGTCGCGGTCGGACTTCGACGCCGTGCTGGAGTTCCTGGCCGGGGGCGGGCGGGCGTTGCGACAGCAGTATACGGAGGTCTTCGGGAAGATCGTCCTCGACGACACCCGCGGGACCTTCGAGGCCCGGGCGGGAGCGGTCCGACGGGATTTCCTGCAGAACATCGGGACGATTCCCAACGACGGGGTTGTCCGCATCCTGCTCCGGAACTCGCAGCTCGGCACCGTGGAGGAATCCTTCCTGCGACAGCTGCGGGTCGGCGACGTCTTCGCCCTCGGGGGTCGCGCCCTGCGCCTGGACCGGGTCGGCACCATGGAGGCCTGGGTCAGCCGGGCCGACGGCTCTGTGCCGACCGTGCCCCGCTGGGGTGCCAACAAGATGCCGTTGTCGAACCGCGTGGGACTCGAGATCTCCCGGTTCCGTGCCGAGCTCCGGGCGCGGCTGGAGTCGATCCCGTTCGAGCAATCTCCCGGACTGGCCCCATGGGTGGCCCGACGCCTCGAGTGCGAGGAGCCGAACGCCGCCATCCTCCTGCGGATCCACGCGGCGCAGCATCAGATCAGCGAGATTCCGACCCGCGACTTCCTGCTGGTCGAGGAGTTCGCGGAGCCGGCACCCCGTCCGGAGGCACCCCCGGCGCAACCCGTGCGACGCCGCGGCGGGGTGCGGCAGCAGGAACTGCGTCTGGGACCGGTGGCCCGTCCCGTCGCGACAGACCCCTCACCCGGCCCCGTGGCCTTCCACTATTTCTTCCACTCGCTGATCGGCCGTGCCGCCAACGATGCCCTCAGCCGGGTCGTGGCCCTCCGTCTCTCCCGCCTGCGCGGCGGCAACGCGCTGGCATCGACCGACGACTATGGCTTCGTCCTGACCGTGGCCCCACGGCAACGGCTCCAGCCCGGGGAGGTCCCGGGGCTCCTGGACCCAGCGGGATTCGCCGAGGAACTCGAGGCCTCGCTCTCGCGTTCGGACCTCCTCAAGTACCACTTCCGGAACGCGGCGCAGACGGGGCTGATGGTGTACCGCAATTTCTTCGGCGAGCAGAAGTCGGTCCGGAAGCTCCAGTGGTCCTCGGAGGTGCTGTTCAACGTGCTGTCCGAACACGAGCCCGACCACGTCCTCCTGCGGGAGGCGCGACGCGACGCGGTCCAGACCTTCCTCGATGTGGATTCCGCCCGTCGGTATCTCGAAGAGTTCCTTGCGGAGCGACGCGAGGTCCGGCTCCGACCGGTCCCGCATGTGCCGCCGCTCTCCTTCGGGATGTACGCCACGAAGATCCGGGAGGCCCTGCTGGTGGAGGATCCCCAGGAGACATTGGAGCGCCTGTATCACCATTGGTGGACCCAGCTCGCCGGCCCGGAAGAGGCACGCGGGGAGGAGAACGGGGGACTCCCACCGAGGCACGGACACGCGGACGAGGAAGGCGTGAAGCCTGGGAGAACGAAACCGTAGAACGAGAGGGTCCAGGAGTCGTTCCACGACCATCCCGGCGCTCTGGCTCGGGAGCCTGCCCGGGCTTTTCCGCCCGGCAGCGCTGTCGGCTTGACGTACCCGATCCATCGATCCGACACCTCGCCGTGTGGGCGCTTCGCACCCAGTGATGCAGGGTGCTGCATCACCCACCTGTGGATATCTTTGGCATCCGTCCAACTATCGCCGAACTCTCAGCTCTCACCTCTCAGCTCGCTTTGGCGTCTCCGCGTCCGGGCGTGAGTCCCCTTCCCCCTCCGCGTGCCACCACACGAAGTTCCCCGTTGAGCCGTCGTGCGCCGGATGCCACAAACACGGTTCCCGACACCATGAACCGCCGCCACTTCCTCACCGCCTCCACCCTGGCCACCGCTGCGCTCGCGGTCGGCAGGCTCCCCGTGCATGCCGCAGCCGCACCGCTGCTCGACGCCAGCGGCCACCGGATCCGTCTGGGAATGGACAACTTCGCGGTCCGGGCGCTCGGACTGAAGGGACGCGACCTGGTCGACTATGCGGCCCGACTGAAGCTCGACACCCTCTTCATCACCGATCTGCCCGCCTTGGGATCGCTCGAGATTCCAGCCACCCAGAAGCTCGCCCAATACGCGGCCTCCCAGCAGGTCCAGCTGCTCCTGGGTTCCTGGAGCATCTGTCCGTCCTCCAAGACCTTCAAAAAGGACTGGGGCACCGCCGAGGAACACCTCGCGCTTGGACTCAAGCTCTCCAAGGCCGCGGGTTCGCCCGTGTTCCGCGTGGTGCTCGGGGCCCGCGAGGATCGACGCAGTCCGGGCGGCATCGAGGCCCGGATGGAGGACACCGTCCGGGTGCTCAAGTCCTGTCGGAACCTCGCCCTCGACCTCGGCGTGAAGGTGGCGGTCGAGAACCATGCGGGCGACATGACGGCGACGGAGCTCTGCTGGCTCGTGGAGGCGGCCGGACGGGAGTTCGTGGGGGTGAACCTCGACTGCGGCAACGCGCTCTGGACCCTCGAGGATCCGATGGAGTCGCTCGAGAGGCTCGGGCCCTACACCCTGACCACGAGCCTGCGCGACTCCGCGGTGTGGCCGACCGAGAAGGGCTGCAAGGTCCAGTGGACCGCGTTTGGTGAAGGCCAGTGCATCGACTGGAAGCCCTTCTTCCAGCGCTTCGCCCAGCTGTGTCCGGGCGTCGCGGTGAACGTCGAGACCATCGGTGGCTTCGCCGTGGAGCTGCCCTACAACGAGCCGGACTTCTGGACCGCCTTCCCGAAGAAGACCGCGGCCGAATTCGTGCGCTTCCTGCAGCTCGTCCAGCGTGGGAAGCCGGTCGAACAGTTCGACGGCGGCGACAAGGCCAAGCAGGAGGGGGAACTGGTGCGCAGCATCGCGTACCTCCGAGAGACGATCGGCCTGGGCGTCCGTTCCTGATCCCATTCCCCGACCCGATGACCCTCGACTTCATCAAGATGACCGGTGCCGGGAACGACTTCATCCTGGCGGACAATCGAAAGGGCGACCTCCGGCTGACGCCGCAACAGGTCGCCCGCCTGTGCCACCGGCAGTTCGGCATCGGGGCCGACGGCCTCATGCTGCTCGTGCCCTCCCAGACCGGGAAGGCGGACTGGGCCTGGCAGTTCTGGAATTCCGACGGCTCGGAGGCGGAGATGTGTGGCAACGGGGCCCGATGCTTCGCCCGCTACGTCGCCTCCACCACGGGCTGGCCGGCTCCGACGCTGTCGTTCGAGACCGCGGCCGGCGTCATCCATGCCGAACTCGAGGCGGACCGCGTCACGGTCAACCTCACCTCGCCCCATTCGCTCAGGCTCCGCGAAAAGGTCACGACCTCCACGGGCGAACTCGAGGTCAGCTCCCTGAACACCGGGGTTCCCCACGCCGTGGTGTTCGTGCCCGATGCCGACCAGGCCATGGTGCAACAGCGGGGTGCGGAACTGCGGTGGCATGACCACTTCAAGCCGAAGGGCACCAACGTGAACTTCGTGCAGGTGCTGGGACCGGGCCACATCCGCGTCCGCACCTATGAACGCGGCGTCGAGGGGGAGACCCTCGCCTGCGGCACCGGCGTGTCCGCCAGCGCCCTCGTCGCAGCCGTCCTCCACGGGTTCCAGTCCCCGGTCCGGGTCACCGTCCAGAGCGGTGACGAGCTCGGGGTCCGCTTCGAGCGGAAGGGCGACACGTTCGAGGACGTCCGGCTCACCGGACCCGCCACCGTCGTGTTCGAGGGACGCATCACCCTCTGAGCCCCGATGCACCTGCATCGCCTCGCCCTCGGACTGATGCTCCTGCTGGGCGCGGGACCGCTGCGGGCCCACGGTCCGCTCCACGAACAGATCCAGCGTCTGACCCTGGAACTCGAGTCGCATCCGGATCGACGGGACCTGCTGATCGAACGCGGCACCCTGTATCGGGTGCATGAGCTGCATTCCGAGGCGCTCCTCGACTGGGAGCGGGCGGCCCAGCTGGACCCCAGGGACGCCACGAACGACTTCCGGCTGGGTCTGGCATCCCTCGGCCTGTGCCGGACCAACGCCGCCCTCGAGCGGCTGGAACGTTTTGCGGCGCGGTGCCCCGGGTCCGTTCCCGGCCAACTGGCCGCCGCCGAGGCGTGTCGGATGGGCGGACGCCCCGGCGATGCGGTCCGACACTGGACCCTGGCGATCGGGGCGACGGCGGAGCCGCGGCCCGAATGGTTTCTCGACCGGGCCCGCTCGGCCGGGCTCGCAGGTCTGCCACCCCGGGAGATCCTGTCCGGGCTGGACGAGGGGATCGAGCGGCTCGGGCCCCTCCCGGCACTGCAGCTGAAGGCGGTCGAGGTCGAGGTGGGCCGCGGGACCATCGAGGAGGCGCTGCGGCGCCTTTCGGCCACGGCGGAACGGGCCGACCGCAAGGAACGCTGGCTGCTGCGTCGGGCCGAGGTGTTGGCGGGGGCGGGGCGGACCGACGAGGCCCGGGCGGAATTCCTCGCGGCCCGGGTGGCGCTCGAGCGGTTGCCGGAGCGGGTGCGCCGGGGCTGGGCGGCCACGGAAGTCAACCGACAGATCGATGCCGGGCTGGCCAAGCTGCCCTCGAAGCAGGATCCTCCGGGTCCACAACCATGAACCCTCTCCCGGCGATCCTCCTGATCGGTCTCGCCTCCTGCGTCGAGGTCCTGGGCGCGGCCCGGCTCACGCGAGGCCCCTACCTCCAGATGGCCACCCCCGACTCCATGGTGGTGCGGTGGCGGACCGATGTCCTGGCCGAGGGGAAGATCCTGTACGGGACCACCCCCGAGAACGCGACGAACTCGGTGTCCCATTCGGGGAAGCTGACCGATCACGTGGTGCGGATCGGGGGGCTCCAGCCCTCGACGCGGTATCTGTATTCCCTCCAGGGGCTGACCCCGAAGCTGCGACAGTTCGGTCCGGAATGGTCCAGCTTCGTCACGCCGCCCCCTCCGGGCACGCCGAGGCCGACCCGGGTGTGGGTGCTGGGCGATGCCGGGACGGCGACCCGCAACCAGTCCGCGGTGCGGGACGCCTTCCTCGCCTGGACCGGACCCCGGACCCCGGACCTCTGGCTGATGCTGGGCGACAACGCCTACGGGGCCGGCACGGACGCGGAATACCAGAAGGCGGTGTTCGCAATGTACCCGGAGACGCTCCGGACCGCCCCCCTCTGGCCCACCCTGGGCAACCACGACGGCGGCAGCGCCAATTCCGCGACCGAGTCGGGGGTCTACTATGACATCTTCACCCTGCCGACCCGCGGTCAGGCCGGCGGACTTCCCAGCGGCACGGAGGCCTACTACGCGTTCGACTACGCCAACATCCATTTCATCTGCCTCGATTCCCATGACACCGACCGGAGTCCGAACGGTGCCATGGCCCAGTGGCTGAAGGCGGATCTGGAATCGACGACCCAGGAATGGATCGTCTGCTTCTTCCATCATCCGCCCTACACCAAGGGCACCCACGACTCCGACGATCCGAAGGACAGCAGCGGTCGGATGATCCAGATGCGCGAGAACATCCTGCCGATCCTCGAGGAGGGGGGGGTCGACCTGGTGCTCACCGGCCACTCGCACAACTACGAGCGCAGCCACCTGCTCGACCGCTCCTACGGATTCAGCACGAACACCCTGCCCTCCCAGTTCGTGAACAGGGGGGATGGTCGACCCGATGGCGACGGGCCCTATCGGAAGCCCCCGGGCACGGAACCCCACAAGGGCGCGGTGTATGTGGTCGCCGGCAGCTCGGGTCAGACCGAACCCGGTCCCCTGAACCACCCGGTGATGTTCCTGTCGCTCAAGAAGCTGGGCTCGCTGGTCCTCGACGTGGAGGGACCGGTGCTGAAGGCGACGTTCCTGACCGACCGGGCCAAGGTGCTCGACTATTTCACGATCCGGAAACACCCGTAGCGGGCTAGATCAGGTTCCGGCCTCAGTCGTCCCTTGCACGGGGTCCGTCGGGTGGTAGCCTGTCAGGCGCACTTCTCATGGGCATCGACAACGACAGCGGCAAGGGCTCCAACGGGGCCGGAGGATCACCGATTCAGCCCCGGACCTGGCTCGTCTGGGTCGCGGTGCTGGCCCTGATCCCCCTCCTTCTCTTCTTCCAGCGCACCAGCCAGCAGCGGTTCCAGCCGATCTCCCAGAAGCGCCTGTTCGACCTCGTCTCCTCCAACCTCGTGGAGAGCGGCGAGATCAACTACAGCGCACAGTCCCGGGATCTCCGCACGGTCCGGGGCCGGTACCTCCAGATCGAGGAAGGGAAGACCAACCTGGTGCCCTTCACCGTCGATGCCCGGCTGACGCCCTCCATGGAGGATGACCTCCTGATCCGCAGCGGACGGTTCCGCGCGGTGGAGAACAACAACGTCCTGCTCCAGATCATCATCGGGCTCCTGCCGGTCGCGATCCTCGGCGGTCTCATCTACTTCTTCTTCATCCGGCAGATCAAGGCGGCCGGCCGTGGCGCCCTCAGCTTCGGCAAGTCCAAGGCCCGGCTGCTCAGCAAGGAGAAGAACAAGACCACCTTCAAGGACGTCGCGGGCGTCGAGGAGGCCAAGGAGGAGGTCGCCGAACTGGTCGAGTTCCTCAAGGACCCCAAGAAGTTCCAGAAACTCGGCGGGCGCATCCCGAAGGGCATCCTGATGGTGGGCCCTCCCGGAACCGGCAAGACCCTCCTCGCCAAGGCCATCGCGGGCGAGGCGGATGCCGCCTTCTTCAGCATCAGCGGTTCCGACTTCGTGGAGATGTTCGTGGGCGTCGGCGCCAGCCGGGTCCGCGACATGTTCGAGCAGGCCCGCAAGAACACCCCCTGCCTGATCTTCATCGACGAGATCGATGCCGTCGGCCGCGCCCGCGGCCACGGCCTCGGCGGTGGCAACGACGAACGGGAGCAGACGCTGAATGCCCTGCTGGTGGAGATGGACGGGTTCGACACCCAGGAGGGCATCATCATCATCGCCGCCACCAACCGCCCCGACGTCCTCGATCCCGCCCTGCTCCGTCCGGGCCGTTTCGACCGTCAGGTGACCGTCAACCTGCCGGACGTCCGGGGTCGCGAGGCCATCCTCAAGGTCCATGCGAAGAACGTGAAGCTCGACGGCAGCGTCGACCTCTCGGTCATCGCCCGGGGGACCCCGGGATTCTCCGGTGCCGAACTGGCCAACCTGCTCAACGAGGCCGCGTTGATCGCCGCCAGCGGGAACAAGAAATCCATCGGCATGAAGCAGCTCGAGGAGGCACGGGACAAGGTCCGATGGGGCCGTGAGCGCCGCAGCCTGGCGATGTCGGAGGAGGAGAAGCGCGCGACCGCCTGGCACGAGGCCGGTCACGCCCTGGTCAATGTGCTCCTCAAGCACACCCATCCCCTCCACAAGGTCACCATCATCCCCCGCGGCCGCGCCCTCGGCGTCACCATGTCGCTGCCCAAGGAGGATGTCCTCAACATGCGCCGCAAGCAGGCGCTCGATCTGATCACGATGACCATGGCCGGCCGGATCGCCGAAGCCATGGTGATCGACGACATCTCGAGCGGTGCCGCCGGCGACATCCAGCAGGCGACCTCCATCGCCAAGTCGATGGTCATGCACTGGGGCATGAGCGACAAGCTGGGCAACGTGCTCTATGGCGAGGCGCAGGAGTACGTGTTCCTCGGACGGGACATGATGCGGTCGAAGGACTACAGCGAGCAGACCGCCGAGGCGATCGATCTGGAGGTCAAACGGCTGGTCGAGGACGGCTACCAGACCGCCAAGAGGCTGATCGATGACCACCGGGACAAGCTCGAGCTGATCGCCAAGGCGCTGCTCGAGTTCGAGACGCTCGACGGCACCCAGGTCGAGGAGATCGTGAAGACCGGGAAGTTCACGCCCCCACCCCCCTCCGGCACCAACGTCGAGCCTCCCAGTGGCGCGCCCGCGGCCACCCCCCTGCCGGAGGTGGTCAAGCCGGTCCCGCCCAAGCTGCCCGGCTTCGGATCCGCAGCCCCCGCGGCGGCCTGATCCACCGGATCCAATGCCCCCCTCGCAACACGGCCGGGTCGATTGACCCGGCCGTTTCGCTTTAGCACCCTCCCTCGGTTCATGATCATCGCCCCCTCGCTCCTCGCCGCCGACTTCGGACGCCTCGCCCACGACGCGGCGCGGGCCGACCGGTCGGGAGCCGAGTACCTGCATCTCGACATCATGGACGGGCATTTCGTGCCCAACATCTCCTTCGGCCCCGCCGTGGTGGCCGCCGTCCGCCCCCACTTTCGACGCTTCCTCGATGTCCACCTGATGTGTTCGCGGCCGGAGATCCTCCTCGAACCCTTCAAGAAGGCAGGAGCCGACGGGTTGACCGTGCATGTCGAGCTCGGCGAGGCCGTCGGGCCCCTGCTGTGGAAGATCCGGTCGCTGGGCCGGAAGGTGG
>CAZZKQ010000076.1:0-5399 GCA_964654875.1 uncultured Verrucomicrobiota bacterium
AGGATCAGGCCCCAGGCCAGCTTGGTGATCAGCAGAGGCTGATGGCCCCGACGGGAGCGATGCACCCACCCGGCGGCCACCACCGGTGCAAAGACCACGACGAACACGGCGGGGACCGATTGGAACCATCCGGCCGGGATCTCGAAGGAGCCGAGTTGACGTTCGGTGAACCGTTCCGCGAACAGGTTCAGGGACGATCCGGCCTGCTCGTATCCGCTCCAGAACAGCGCGGCGGCGAGGAACAGGATCAGGATGACCCCCACCCGGCCCCGTTCCCCGGGACCGAGTCGGACCCCCAGCAGCATCCAGCCGAAGGTCCCCACCGCGACCGCGGCGATGACGCCTGCAGCGTTGCGGGCGAGCCCGACCGGGTCGGGGTGCCACCAGCCCAGCAGCCCGATCAGGAAGACCCCCGCGAGGCTGGTGGTCGCACTGGCGATCATCCCCCAAGCCATCCCCGGACGCGGATGTGGATGGACCGGTTGGGTCCCGAGATCCCCGAGATGGTTCGACTGCACCCGGTACTGGATCAGTCCCAGGATCATCCCGACCCCAGCCGCCCCGAAGCCATAGTGCCAGGCGATCTTCTCCCCGAGGGCGCTGCAGAGCAGGGGGCCGATCGCGGCACCGAGATTGATGCCGAGGTAGAACAGGGTGAACCCGGAGTCCCTCTGGGCCCCTCCCTCGGGATAGAGAAGTCCCACGAGGGTGCTGATGCTGGGCTTGAGGAGCCCGGTTCCGAGGACGATCAGGAGCAGGCCCGCGAGCAGGAACGGCAGGTGGTGTCCGAGCAGGGTGAAGTGTCCGGCCGCGATCAGGCATCCGCCGCAGGTGACGGCCCGGCGATGTCCCAGGAGCCGATCGGCGATCCAGCCACCTGGCAGGGCGGCGAGGTAGACCCCCGCCGTGTAGAGTCCGTAGAGCGCCGTGGCCACGTCCTCGCTGAGACCCAGTCCCCCATGGTCCACGGCGTCGACCAGGAAGAGGACCAGCAGCGCCCGCATTCCATAGTAGCTCATCCGCTCCCACATCTCGGTGAAGAACAGCACCGGAAGTCCCCTGGGGTGCGGTTGGGATGGGGACGCCATGATCCGGGAGTGGTGTGATCCGTGGGGTGTGACCCCGGGTGAAGTGCGGTGCCCGTTCAGTCCGGCGGGTTCAGCTGGGCTCCGATACGCGCCGCCTCGGCTTCCGCCTCTGCCAGTGGCTTGCCAGCCCCCATCCCCGGACGCTTGTGGCCGACGGCGGTCAACAGCGGGTCCTTCATCACGGTCTGTCGACGCGTGACCTGGTCGAGCACCGCCTTCCCGCGAGGCGACGAGGCAATGAGGCGATCGGGGGTGTCCGACTCCAGCAGCGTCGGATCCGCTCCCAACTGCCGCAGTACTTCGCGCGCAATGATCCAGTGGCCCTGGTCGTTGGCGTGCACCCCATCCCCCGCGAGCAGGAACTTCGGATCCGTCTTCCGCCTCTCCGCGAGGAACCGGTTCATCGGACCATGGATGTCGATCACCTCCCACCCGAAGACCCGCTGGGCCACGAGCCAGTCGGCGTAGCGGTCGAGCACCGTGTTGTAGCCCTCGAAGGGAGACCGGTACTCGTCCTTGCCTGCCGGCAGGGTGTGCCCGGCGAGGGGGAGGGGATCGAACACGGGCGGAGTGAGATGGATCACCCGGACACCGGCCTTGCCAGCCTTCTCCCGGAGCTCGCGGATGCCGTTCTGGAACTTCTGGAATCGCTCGTCGCTGAAGGGATGGTAGATGCCGTCGTTCATCCCATAGCACGCCACGATCAGGTCGGGCTTTGCCTGCTCGAGGACGCGGTCCAGCCGCTCGAGCAGGGTGGGTCTGGGGAAGGAGCCCCCCGCATGGCCGGGCTCGGAGAGGCCTGAGACGGTTTCGGACGGCAGTCCGAGGTTGAAGAATTGAACCTTCGACTCCGGAAACTGGAGATGGAGCCACGTCTCAACCAGGGTCAGCCATCCACCGGCGTACGTGATGCTGTCGCCCAGCACGACGATCCGCCGTGCCGGGATGAAATCCCGGGCCCCGGGCGTGGGTGAGGCCGAGGTCGGTGCAGGGGTCAGTACAATCCGCTGGATGTCCATGATGGCCCCGGCCTTCTTCGTGCGGGGCTTGATGGCCAGGGTATGGGAGCCGGGCTTGTCCAGCGTGACGCGTCCGATCTGGCGAGGGACGAAGTATTGGAAGTGCCCGGTTTCCTCCACGATGAACGGGAGCTGTTGCCGACCGACCTCAACAAGAGCCTCGCTGCCACCCTGGGTCCGGCCACAACCCTGCCAGACCTGCACGTCAAACGTCCCGGGCTGTTCGACCTCGAAGGTCCAGTCGGCCCAGTCGGACGGGTTCACCCAGTACCCGAGGCAGTTTTTGTTCGTCGCCGGTTCATAGCGCATCATCACGCTGTGGGTCGTGGCCGAGTGGGCTGGCAGTTCAATGCGGCCGGTTCCGGACTGGGCCTCCGGATGCCCTTCCGGGGCCGGGCGAAGGACCAGCCTGGCGACCCGGATCGGGACCCCCGCCGTCGCCTCTGAGCAGGCCAGCCGGATCGAGAAGGGGTCGGACGTCGGCAGATAGAGGCGCCCCATGGTCACGCTGCTGTACCGGTCCAGTCCTCCGGTCCCGGCGGGTTTCTGGGTGTAGTCCGTGTCGAGGACCCGGATCTGGATCCCGGGCTGCTGCTGGGACACGGCATAGGTCATCACGAGATCATACCGCCCCCAGCGGGTGGGCTTGTAGGCCCACTCCAGCGTGCCACCCGAGTTGAGCTCGACGACCTGTTCCCCGGTCTTCGGGATCGGAATGGGCTTGGCGGTGCCGCTGATCTTCGCGGCATCCACCGGAAACACGATCTCCCCGTCGGAACTCTGGAGCGGTGCCGCAGCACGGAGTGCCGATGGGATCGAAGCCAGTGCGAGAACGAGGACGAGGAGCGGGAAGCGGACCGGGATCATCGGACGAGTCTGACGAGGCCTGTCCGCTGGGAAAAGCCCAGCGTTGTCGGAAGAGTGAAAATGGGACGGGGACTCAGGCGGAGACACGGAGACGCGTCTCCGCGTGGGTCCCTTCATCCCCGGCTCATCTGCCCTCGAGACCGAGCAGGTAGTGCAGGACGAGATCCGGGAGATCCAGGGAGTACCCGCCCTCGAGGATGCTGAACGTGGGGATGTCGGTTGCCCGGAGGCGTTGGCCGATCCAGTGGAAGTCCTCGCGCTCCAGACTGCCGTTGGCCAGGGGGTCGCGCGAGTAGGCATCGAATCCGGCCGAGACTGCGATGATCTGGGGGCGGCTCTCCAGCAGCCGCTGCAGGGCCTGCTCGAGGGTCTTCCGCCACTCGACCCGAGGGGTGCCGGGGGCGACTGGGAAGTTGAAACAATTGTCTCCAACATGCCCCGCCCCGGTCCCGGGATAGCAGGGATGCTGGTGGACCGATGCGAAGGTGACCCCGGCGACGCCGGCCACGACATCCTCGGTCCCGTTGCCGTGGTGCACGTCGAAGTCGAACAGGGAGATCCGCTCGATTCCTGTGGCTCGGGCCTCCAGTGCTGCGATGGCCAGGGAGCTGAGGTAGCAGAAGCCCATGGCCTGGTCCCGCGTGGCGTGGTGTCCCGGCGGACGCAGGAGGCTGAAGGCGGGTTCCCCCTTGCGGATCAGCTCCAGCCCCCTCAGCGCACCGCCGACTCCCCGACGCGCATGATCGCCGATTCCTGGAAAGAAGGGGGTGTCGCCATCGAAGTCCTGGGCCAGGGCGAGTCGCTTCAGATGGTGCTCCGAATGGCCCCGTAGCAGGACCGGGTCCCCGACGGGGGACGGCTCGGACCACCGGAGGTCCAATGCTTTCTGATCCCTCAGGAGTTCCGCGGTCCGCTGAACCCGCGCAGGCTTCTCGGGATGGCCCACGGCCCGGTACTCCGTGCATCGCGGATCGGTGATGATGGTCATGGATCCAGCTTCCGGCATCGGGCCTCCGCGGGCAATCGCCGTCGGAGTGATCCCGACGCTTCCCAAGCGGTCCCCGGGTGCGCACCGTTTCCCCATGAACCCGTGGCATTGGTGGAAGACCCTGCTTGTGGTGGGATGCTGGATCGGGTTCCTCGGCAGCCTTCTCGAGGCGGCACCCCGAAACCTCGTCCCGGTCGGCGTCGCCCGGGTCGACATCTCCCCCACCAACGCTGTCCCCCTGATGGGCTATGCCGCCCGTGCCGGATTGCCGGCACCGACTAATCTGGCCCAGCGCATCCATGCCCGGGCCCTCGCCATCGGGAGCCGATCCCAGGCCGCCGTCCTCATCACCATCGACAACTGCATCCTGCCCGGCTCCATCACCGACGACATCCGTTCCCGTCTCGCGCGGCGGGTCGGCCTCACCCCGGCCCAGGTCGCTCTGACGGTCACCCACACCCACAGCGCCCCCTGCCTCACCGGCGCCGCTCCCAACATCTTCGCCCGGGATCTGATCCCGACCGAGCAGGAGCAGATCGCGGCCTACACCGCGTATTTCACCGAACGACTCGAGGAGGCCGCACGGCTCGCCTTGGATCGAAGGCGTCCCGCGCGTCTCTCCTGGGGCAGGGGTTTCGTTGGATTCGCCAAGAATCGCCGGACTCCCGGTGGTCCGGTGGATCATGACCTGCCCCTGCTACGGATCTCGGATCCGAACGGGGAACTCCGTGCGGTGCTGGTGAGCTACGCCTGCCATTGCACGACGCTGAGCGGTGAGCTGAACGCGGTGCACGGTGACTGGGCCGGGGCGGCCGCCGAAGCCTTTGAACGGGATCATCCAGGGGCCGTCGCGCTTGTCGCGATCGGTGCCGGCGCCGATGCCAATCCGGAGCCCCGCGGCACGATCGAACTGGCCGCCCGTCACGGTGAGGCTCTCGCCGCCGAGGCGGCACGGCTCGTGAAGCTCCCGCTCCAGGATCTCCCCACGGCACCGGTCTGCCGGCTGCAGACCCTCCAGCTGCCCTTCCAGCCCCACTTCACCCGGGAGGAATGGACCCAGCGCTCCACCAACTCCGGCATCGTCGGTTTCCACGCCCGACGCTGGCTCGCCCGGATGGACCGTGGCGAGACGCTGTCCCCGACGCTTCCGTATCCCGTGCAGACCTGGGTGTTCGGGGATCGGATGGCCATGGTGTTCCTGGGTGGGGAGGTTGTGGTCGACTATTCCCTGAGGCTCAAACGCGAGCTCGATCCCCAGCGACTCTGGGTCAACGCCTACGCCAACGACGTGCCCTGCTACATCCCGTCGCGACGCATCCTCGACGAGGGTGGGTACGAGGCGGAGACCTCCCTCTGGTACTATGACCGGCCCCAACGCCTCTCCCCCGCCATCGAGGACCAGATTGTCGAGGCGGTGCGCGGGCAGCTGCCAAAGTC
>CAZZKQ010000076.1:5499-10411 GCA_964654875.1 uncultured Verrucomicrobiota bacterium
ACCGACGCCGATGGCGATGGACGCTGGGAGCGGTCGGAAGTGGTGGTGGATGGCGTCCCGTTTCCGACCGGATTGATGTGTTGGGGAGATGGGGTCCTGGTCTGTGCGGCGCCGGATGTCTGGTGGTTTCGACCCGGACCCGGGGGCCGGTTGCCGTGCTCGGGAGAGCGTCTCCTCAGCGGTTTCGCCACCCACAACTTCCAGGCACGGGTGAACGGCTTGCGTTGGGGTTTGGATGGCTGGGTGTATGGATCCGGAGGACTCTTTGGCGGCACGGTCATGGTGGTTCGGACCGGACAGACTGTGGACTGCCGCAACCGGGACTTCCGGTTCCGCCCGGACACCGGTGAGTTCGAGGCGCTCGGTGGGGTCAGCCAACAAGGGCGCGTCCGGGATGATTTCGGGAACGAGTTCGGCAACGACAATGGGACCCTGCTCTGGCACTTCCCAATCCCGGATCGCTATCTCCGCGACCGCTCCTGGATCAGCCCTCCGGCGATCCGCTGGGTGCTCCCGGGAGATGGCGATGTCGGTCGGGTTTTCCCCATCAGCCGAACCCTCACCCGTTTCAATGAGCCGGGGCAGGTGAATCGTCTCACCAGTGCCTGTGGACCCGAGATCTACCGAGACCGGCTTCTGGGGGAGTCGGTGTGGGGCGACGCTTTTGTGTGCGAACCGGTCCACAATCTGGTTCGGCGGGCCCGTCTGATTCCGGAGGGAGTGAGTTTCAGGACCGAGCGTGCCGAGGGGGAGGAGTCGGGAGAATTCCTGGCCAGTGCCGACAACTGGTTCCGCCCCGTCGAGGTGCGGACCGGCCCGGACGGTGCCTTGTGGGTCGTGGATTTCGCCCGGTTCGTTGTCGAGCATCCCCGCTGGATTCCGCCGGAGCGGTTGAAGTCCCTCGACGTCCGGGCAGGAGCTGCGATGGGACGTCTCTGGCGTGTCCATCGGACCGGCGTCCCTCCAAGGCCGGTGCGGAACCTGTCGGTGATGAAGGACGAGGCTCTCGCCACCGTTCTGGGATCCCCCAACGGGATCGAACGGGATTGGGCGCAACGCCTGCTGGTTGCCTCCACGAATCGGGCTCCGTCGGTGCGTCGGAGCATTGAGGATCTGACGCTGAAATCGCCCCTTCCGGCAGCCCGCGCCCAGTCGGCGGCTACCCTGCGGCTCCGAGGTGAACTCGGAGCGGATCTCCTCGATCAGGCTTTGGCAGATCCGGATCCGCGAGTCCAGCGGATGGCTCTGACCTGTGTCGAGGGGCGTCCGGATGCGGCGGATCGACTGGATCGCTGGAAGCCCACGGACGATGCGGCCGTTCTGTACCAGGCGTGGTTGACCCGATCCACCCTAGGGCTGGACCCTGGTGCACGGGCCGACTGGATGCAGACGATACCAGGGGAAGGGCGGGATCCGTGGCTGCGGATGGCGTGGATGCTGGGAGCCAGTGCCGACCCTGGGGCCGCCTTGGTGACTCTCGATCGCGTCGGAGGATTCTCGGAGACCCGTGGGTGGATCGATGTGGTCCCACGGCTCCTCGATCTGACGGTCCGTGAGAATCGGAAGGCGGATCTCGATCGGCTCCTCGTGCGACTGGTGCCCTCAGGGGAGCGACCGTTGCCCGAATCCAAGACGTGGGCTGCGCTCCAGTTGGCAGTGGCGATCCAATCGATACCCACGGTCCGGGAGGCCCTCGAGCGGGAGACGACAGGAAAAAGTCCTTCCGCAGCAGCCCAGTCGTGGCGACGCCTCCGCGACGAGGTTGTGCCCCAGGAGATAAAACGGTGGGCGACGAAGCCTCGGGGTGAACGATCCCCGATCCGGTCCGCCGCCCTCATCCAATGGATGGGGTGGTCGGCGGCCACGGATGCCGGGGAGCGTCGAAAGTTGGTGGCAGTACTCGATACCGAGCTCACTCCGGGCGAGCGGAGGGCGGTCGTGGAGGCATTGGGACGTGTGGGAACACCCGAGCTGATGGAGGAGCTTCTGGCAGGTTGGGACACCCGTTCGCCGTCGGATCGGGCCGAACGTCTTGGAGTGCTCCTGGCCCGCGAGGCCTGGACCGGAAGGATCCTCGAGGTGCTGGCCCGGGGAGGCATCCGTCCCGCCGAGCTCGCCCCGGCGCAGCGTCAGAAACTCCTCCAGAACGCCCGTCCTGAATGGGCCGCCCGCGCCCGGGAGATGCTTCCGGGTCCCACGACGGATCGGACCACGGTGATGGAGCGGTTCCGTTCGGTGAGGGAACTCCCAGGGAATCCCGAGGCGGGTCGCCTCGAATTCGAGCAACGCTGCGCCGTCTGCCACCGCTGGCGCGGCCGGGGTCACGCGGTGGGACCCGATCTCGCCTCATTCCGGTTCAAGTCGGTCGACGACTTCCTCGGAGCGATCCTGGACCCCAACGCCGCAGTCGAACCGCGCTACGCCGCCTGGACGATCGATCTCAAGGAAGGGCGATCCCTGACCGGGATGATCCGGGATGAGACGTCCACTGGACTCACCGTTGTCGAACCCGGGGGACAGATGACCCGTGTGAACCGGGATGGACTCGCGCGGTTGGTGGCCGAACCACATTCGCTGATGCCGGAGGGACTGGAGTCGGGTCTTGAACCCCAGGCGTTGGCGGATCTCATCGCCTGGCTAAAGTCCGGTCCGGGCGTGTTTGGGCAGGCGACGGAAGTCCAGACGACCCGCGCGCGCCAACGGTTGGCCCGGGTGGGTGTCACACCCGCCGCGCAGTGGTCCGATCCCGAGCCCCCACTGCCGTATCCGAGTTGGCTGGGTGTCCTGCCTCTGCACGTGTGTCGACTGACGGATGGCCGGTCGCGATTGGGGTGGACGGCACGATCGACCGACGGCGTCTTCCGCTGGCCAGCCGCGATGGGGTTCTGGTCTCAACCTGCAGGGGCATTCTCGCTCTGGGTCAACGGCCGTGAGGCCTTGTCCTTGGGTGTGTCCCTTGAGGATGCTGTCTGGAACCATCAGGAGGGTGGTGTCGAGCTGCGCTACCAGGTCGAGGAGACCAGCGCGGAGGACAGCAATGGAATCCTGGAGCTCCGGCTCTCAACGGAGTGGGCAAAGCCCGGTGAGCCGGTGACGTTCGAGGTTCGGGGTGGAGCTGCGGGCAGCCAGCGGTGGTTCGGGATTTACGGGATCACCTCGGAGGATCTACCGTGAAGTGTGGACTCCCTCATTCAGTGGGTTCTTGAGATCTTTGCCGAGATCTTGAGGTCAGATCGAGAGCTCCGATCGCGAAGCCGCCTTGGGGAATCGGTGATGGAGCGGAGCGCCCGAAGAGGGGTGGCATGGCTGTGCGGTGGAGTCGTGGTTGTCATCCTCGCCATCGCCGTTGGGTGGTGGTTTCGGAAGAGCTGACGGGCAATCGCTGTCAGGGAGTGTGTGTCAGGCCTCGTTCCCGGGTCGCACTCCGCAACACGCTGACGTACCCTGGTCCTCGATGTCGATCGGGTCGAATAACCCCTCCCTGCAGGATCGTGAGAGCGATCTCGTCGGGCGTCTGACCGCACTCCGTGACCCGCAGGCCCGCTTCTCCTGGGCCGTGGAGCAGGCCCGGGTGCGAAACCCTCTCCCAGACGCGCTACGTCAGGACACATTCCGGGTCCAGGGATGTTTGGTTCGACTCTGGTTCGTCCCGGAGTTCCGTGACGGTCGATGCTGGTTCCAGACCGATTCGGATGCCGCAACCCTGCGCGCGTTCAGCGGGATCCTGTGCGATCTCGCCAGCGGTCTGCCGCCGGAGGAGCTGGTCGACTGGAGGCCCGAATTCCTTGAACGCCTCGGATTGCTCCGGCAACTCGCCGACAACCGCAGGGCGACGATCGGTCGGGTGGCCGAACTGATCCGTGGATTTGCAGCGGCGCATCGTCCAGCTGGGGAAGCGTCATGAACCTGCATCCGTCGTTACCCACGGATCTGTCGGCGTCTCATGGGCGGCTGCGGTTCTTCGATGCGCACAATCATCTGCAGGATGAGCGGTTCGAGGGGCGTTGGGACGAGCTGATCCACGCGGCGCGGGGTGTTGGGGTGGAGCGGATGGTGGTGAACGGGTCCTGCGAGGAGGACTGGCCTGTGGTGGCGATGCTGGCCGAGCGGTTCCCGGAGGTGATCCCCAGCTTTGGCTACCACCCGTGGTATCTGGATGAGCGGACCTCCGCATGGCGGGAGACCTTGATCGGATGGCTCGATCGGACCCCGGGTGCGGTGGTGGGAGAGATCGGGGTGGATCGGTGGATGCTGGAGAATCCCGACCGGTGGCGACGCTATCGACAGGGCGCCATCCCCTTTGCTGGGGAGGCGCCCGAGTGGGCGCTCCAGGAATCGATGGTGATCTCCCAGCTGGAGATCGCCGCGGCACGCGGGCTGCCGGTCACGATCCACTGTCTCCAGACCTTCGGTCGGCTGCTCAAGATTCTTGAGAACGGTCCGCGCCCCGGGTCGGGCTTCCTGCTCCACAGCTACGGCGGTCCGGTGGAGCTGGTCGACCGATTCGCGGAACTGGGCGGGTACTTTGGATTCCCGGGCAGCGCCCTCGATCCCCGGAGGCAGCGTCAGCAGGAGGTGTTCCGTCGGATCCCGATCGAACGTCTGTTGGTCGAGACGGACGCACCCGACCAGATGCCGCCGGAACTGCATCGTCCGTCGGTGCTGACGGGACCTTCGGGGAGTCTCCTGAATGTCCCGGCCAACCTTCCGGCGATCCACGCCGGACTGGCTGAGCTGACCGGCCGGTCCCTGGAATCCCTCACCGGCCAGCTCGTCGAGAATTTTCATCGCCTCTTTGGTTCCTTACGGGTTCCTCCACGTTTCCAGGTCGGCCCGTGAATCCCTGGCCTTCGTGGTCGCAGTGTGCCCAGCCCGGGATGCCTCGCAAGGCGTGACACGGGGTTGCGTGGTC
>CAZZKQ010000077.1:0-10231 GCA_964654875.1 uncultured Verrucomicrobiota bacterium
GAAGAAATCCAGTTGGGCGAGCATTTCAGCATTCATAGGCGGACGACCTGCATCCCTCCGGGGCAACAAAAAAGCCGGTTTGGAAAACCGACTTTTCCTTGGCGAGAACCGCCCCAGCAAGACGCTTTCGATAGAGAAGTAGAGTTTCCAGGGCAGTTAGCGTCAAGCCGAAGTTCCCGTTCAGACTCGGCATGCCCTGCACCCGGGGTCATCGGCATCCACCCGCCGAGGATCCCTGCTCCTTGGCTCCACGGTCTGGAACAGTCCTTGCCGGAAGCCACGGGTCTGGCCCTAGCCTCCTGCCACCCCCATGAACACCTGGCCTGTCTGGACCCTCATTGCCGTCACCTCGTGGGGGTTCTGGGGGGTCCTTTCACGCCTCCTCGGCGACGCGCTGTCGCCCGAACTGGGGCAGGCGCTCTCGACCCTCGGGCTCATCCCGCTCCTCGTCCCCCTGGCGCTCCGGGAGGGCCCGGGCCTGCGTTCGGCATCCCGACGAGGGGTGGGGTTCGCCCTGTCCGGGGGACTCGTCACCTGTCTGGGCAACGTGACGTACTACTCGGCCCTCCATCGCGGGGGCGCCGCCGCGACCGTTGTGACCCTCTCCGCACTTGCACCGATTGCCACGCTGACCCTCGCCTTGGTGCTGCTCCGGGAACGCCTCAACCGGATGCAGGTCGCCGGCACCGGGTTCGCCCTGGTCGCCCTCGGTCTGCTGAATGTCCAGCCCGACGGCGCCCTGCTCTCGCCCGTGGTCGTCCATGCCATCCCCCCGATCCTGCTGTTCGGGGTTTCCGGGTTCCTTCAGAAGATCGCCACCCAGCATCTGTCCGCCTCCCGGGCCACGCTCTGCTATCTGGGCGCCTTCGTCCCGGTGGCGCTCTGGTATGGGCTCCGTGAACCCTGGCCGGCCGCGATTCCACTCCGATCGTGGTTCCTCGTCGTCGCGCTCGGGTTTTTCCTGGGCCTCGGCAACCTCGCCGTGATCGCGGCGTTCGCGGTCGGAGGCAAGGCCTCTGTCATTTCACCGCTCAGCAACCTCTACCCCATCATCAGCCTTCCCCTCCTGCTCCTTCTCGGCGACCGGATCGGACCGAGGGAATGGACGGGCATCGCGCTCGCCCTGATCGGGGCGTTCGGTCTGGGTTGGGAGGGATCCCCAGTCCATCCCGGGGAGACCCCAGAACGCTGAGGTCCGACACGGCCCCGCCGGCCCCGATGAACCTAAACGCGGTCGCGACTCAGGACGGAGCCGAGCCCAGGGACCGCCTCCCGGACTTCAGACATCCCACCAACCGGTCGAGCACCGCCAGCTGACAGATCCGGGGACCGATCGAGAAGCTGCCCTCCGGGGGCTCCACCGTCTGGGTCGGCAGGAAGACATCGACTCCCCAGGCGAGTTCGCTGGCCGGTTCGTTGCTCAGTCCGATCGTCGGCACCCCTGCCCCGCGGGCTTCCCGGATGGCGCGGACCGGAAACTGGCTCTCGCCGGAGTGGGAGATCGCCAGCAACACCAGCCCCTTGACCGGTGGAGTCAGTGCAAACGTCAGCATCTGGGCATCCGATATCGCCAGCGCCTGCTTCCCGAGGGTGAAGAGGACGTCGTTCAGGACCAGACCGATCCCGTGAGAGGCTCCGACCCCCACGAGCACGATCCGGGAGGCGGACCGCAGCAGGCGCACGGCCTTCGGCAGGGCGGCGGCACTCGCCTCCAGCCCCGCCTCGATGTCGGCGGCGTAGTCGAGGTGTCCGATCGCCGATCCACGACGCGGGTCGCCGGCACCGGCCGACGTCAGCTCCCGGAGGACGTTGTACTTGAGGTCCTGGAACCCGTCATACCCAGCGGCACGACACGTCCGCACCACCGTCGCATCACTCGTCCCACACCACGCCGCCACGTCGCGGAGACTCCCCGAGGCCACCCTGCCCAGATCGCGCAGCAGCCGACGCGCGACCTCGGCCTCGCTGGGGCGCATCGTCGACAGACTCCCTTCGAGGGTCAGGTGCACACGCATGCGCGACACAACCACGATTCCTGTTGCAGACACAACATCGACCCTCTTCCCTCTGGGCAGACAGCATTCCAGGAACGCCAGTCCCCCATGCAGAACCTCATCGGACTCCTCCACGCCGGCGTCGTCCTCGGCGACGGCGGCTATCTCATCGAACTCGAGCGTCGTGGCTATGTGGACAGCGGTTCGGGGCGGGAGAAGGTCGGCACCGGCCGCGGAAGCGGACAGTTCACGCCGGAGATCGCCATCGAGAACCCCGAGGCGCTCCGGGAACTCCATCGGGAGTTCGTCCATGCCGGATCACAGGTCCTCCAGGCCCTCACCTTCTTCGGTACCCGGGAGAAGTTGAACCGGGCCGGATACGGTTCTGACACCGAGCGGATCAACGCCGCCGCCGTGGGGCTCGCCCGGGAGGTGGCCGGCGACCGTGCACGGGTCGCCGGAAGCGTCTCGCGGACCCAGCTCATCGAGCGCGAGGGGATGGAGTCGCTGGGCAAGGCCTCCGACCACATCGGGGAACAGATCCGTCTCCTGAAGGACGCCGGAGTCGATTTCCTGATCCTCGAGACCTTCTTCCACCTCGCTGAGATGCGCGTGGCGCTGGAGGCCGCGTCCAAGGCAGGTCTCCCTGCGGTCGCGACCATGAGCTTCCGTCCGCTGGTCGATCGATGCAGCGACGGCCACACACCCGCCGAATGCGCCCGGGTGATGGCGGACCTCGGGGCCGTCGCGGTCGGCGCCAACTGCGAACAGGATCCCCGGCGGATGCTGGCGGTGCTCCGCGAGATGCGCGGCGCGACCCAGGTCCCGCTGGCCGCGCAGCCTGCCGCGTTCCAGACCACCGAGGTCTGCCACTCCTTCACCCGGCTGCCGGCGTTCCCGGATGATCTCGAGACGATCCAGATCTCCCGGAAGCACTTCGTCGAGTTCGGGGAAATGGCCCAAGCCGAGGGCATCGGATACCTGGGCGGATGCTGTGGCTGCAACGCGGCCTACATCCGGGCGCTCGCGACCGGACTGGGCAGATCCGGCCACTCCCAATCCACCTAGAGCCATGGCCGCCCTCCAGATCGAGATCCGGCAGACTCCCGACTACGCGAACGAGGCCGCCGCCAAGCTGCTGGCGGAATGGATGCTCCAGCCCGGGGTCCGGAATGTCATGCTCGCGGCCGGCAACACCCCCCTCGAACTCTATCGGAGGATCGGGTCGCGGGGACTGCGGCTGGATCATCTCCGCCTCCATGCCCTCGACGAATACGTCGGCGTGCCCGTGGGCGAGCCCCGGAACTGCGCCAACCTGATCCGGCGGACCGCGATCGAACCCTGGGGCGTTCCGACGGAGCGCTACTTCAGCGTGAGCTCGGACCCTGCCGAGGCCGAACGGTGCGTGCTCGACCACGAGCGGCGGATCGAGAATACGGGCGGCCTCGATGTCGTCGTGCTGGGTCTGGGACAGAACGGACACCTCGGCTTCAATGAACCGGGCAGCACACGGGATTGCGGCGCCCGGGTGCTGGACCTGGACCCGATCTCGATCGAGGCCAACCGGAAGTGGTTCGGCGGGGACCATGCCCCATCGCGCGGCGCCACAGTCGGCATGAGGACCCTCCTGTCTGCCCGCCGCGTGCTGGTGATGGCGTATGGCCTCCACAAGGCAGCCGCCGTGAAGGCCATGATCCTGGGGCCGTGCGCCTCCTCCTGCCCGGCGTCCTTCCTCAGGGACCACCCGGACACGACCCTGTTCCTCGACACCGCTGCCGCCGTCGATCTGCTGCCGGAGATGGACCTCGAATGAAGGCATCCACCTCGGTGATCGGCATCGATGTCGGAGGCACGAAGATCGCCGCCGGTGCGCTGGAACTTCCAGAGGGCCGTTGGACCCGGTTCCGCACCTGCCCCACGCGGAGGGATCGGGGTGGAAGTGGGATCCTGGATGAGGTCCTCCAGATCTCCGAGGACCTGTACCGTGAGATCCCCTCGGCTTCAGGGCGTCCGGTCGCTGCGATCGGAATTGGCCTGTGCGAGCTGGTTGGACGGACCGGCGAGATCCTCAGCTCCCACGCCGTGGACTGGCGAACGCTGCCGGTGCTGGAGGAACTGGGCCGGATCGCGCCGGCCGTCCTCGAGGCGGATGTCCGCGCCGCGGCCCGGGCCGAGGCCCTCCTCGGCGCCGGACGCGGACTCGGCTCATTTCTCCACGTCACGATCGGCACCGGCATCAGCTGCTGTCTCGTGCTGGAGGGACGGCCATATCTGGGGTCCAGTGGACTGACCGGCACGATGGCCAGCAGCCCGCTGGGCCCGCTCCTGGGCATTCCTGACAGCGGCTCCTCCATGACCCTGGAGGACCTCTCCTCCGGACCGGCCCTCGTCGCCCGGTTCCGGAAGGCGGGAGGTGTCGCGGAACGGGGTGAAGAGGTCCTGCAGGCGGCCGCCGGCGGAGATCCCACCGCCCTCCGGATCCTCGACAGCGCGGCGGCGGCACTGGGTGCGCACATCGGACTGCTGGTCAATGTCCTCGATCCCGAGGCGGTCGTCATCGGTGGAGGACTCGGCCTCAGCACAGGGCACCACTGGGATGCGCTGACGGCCGCGATCCGCCACCAGATCTGGTCGGAGATCCACCGCGGTCTGCCCATCCTGCGGGCCACCACCGGCATCGATGCCGGATGGCTCGGTGCCGCGGTCGCCGCCATGGAGCGGTTTGATCTCCCTCCCCTGTCCCCACATCTTCCGACAGACCGCCCATGACGAATCCCAAAACCGCCCTGACCCGCCGCGAATTCACCCGGGCCGCCCTTCTCTCAGGCGCCGCGGCAACGACCCTCGGAACCCGGATCCTCGGTGCCGGGACGCCGGCCCGCCGAATCCGCACGGGCGTGATCGGGTGCGGCAGCGTATCCAACGCCTACCTCCCGGTGCTGACCCGATCGCCGTTCGTCGAGGTCGTCAGCCTGTGCGACATCCGGCCCGAGCGGGCCCGCCGGCAGGGGGAACGTTTCAAGGTGGCCAACACCTACCCGGACATCGAATCGATGCTCAGAGGAGTGCCCTTCGAGTTCCTCGTGGTGCTCACCGACATGCAGGTGCACGAACGGATCAACCGGCGTGGCATCGAGGCCGGCAAGCACGTCTGGAGCGAGAAGCCCATCGCCAACACGCTCCGCGTGGGACAGGACCTGCTCCGGATGGCCCGGGCCAAGGGGGTCCAGCTGTGGGGGGCCCCCATCACGGTGCAGAGCCCCCAGTTCGCCTTCATGTCCAGGACCCTGAGGTCCGGTGCCCTCGGCCGTGTCGCCGCGGCACACGCCTTCTACGGACACGAGGGTCCCAGCTGGTCGGCCTTCTTCTACGAGAAACTCGGGGGCTCGATGCCGGACCTCGGGGTCTACAACTTCACCAGCCTCACCGGCCTCCTGGGCCCCGTGAAGAGCGTGACCGCCATGCTGAGCATCGTGACCCCGGAACGCATGGTCGATGACAAGGGACGGATCCGGGTCACCGAGGAGGACAATGCCATGGTGCTCATGGAGCACGCCAACGGCGTCCTCTCCCATGTCCAGTCCGGCTTCAACTACTTCAACCCCAATGGCCACAACGGCCGGAACGAGGATCGCCACACCATCCAGATCACAGGATCCAACGGCTACATGGGACTCGTGGGCTATGATTGGGAGCCCCTCGGGGTCGATCTCGCGACCCAGCAGAAGCCCAACCTGACCCGGCACCAGACCGATTCCGAGGGATACATCTGGCAGCAGGGGGCCGCCCTCGCGGCCGAGTCGTTGTCGACGGGACGGAAACTCCTCGTGACCCCCGAGCAGGCGCTCCACGTGCTCGAGATCATCACCGCCGCCCGAAAATCCCAGGCGACAGGCCGGCGGGTGCGGCTCACCTCGACGTTTGACTGGCCGCTCGTGTCGTAGCCGAACGCACCGGTCCTACCGGGTCATGGGCCACCCGGCCTCGGCCATCGCCCGGAATCCACCGGCGAGGGAGACCACCTCGGAGTAGCCCATGCGCTGGGCGACATCCGCGGCCAGTGCGCTGCGGAAACCGCCGCCACAATACAGGATCAGCTCCGTCGTCGGATCCGGAAACCGGCTCTCGAGATCCCGTTCGAAGATCCCCTTCCCCAGATGCTGCGCCTCCGCCGCATGCTGGGCCGCCCACTCGGATTCCTCGCGGACATCGACAAGGACCGCCCTCGGATTGGCGGTGAGCCGGGCACGGGCCTCCGCCACGGTCACCTCGCGCACGCGCGCCTTGGCGTCGTCCACCACCTTCAGGAACCCCGGGGAATGCTTCATCGATCCGAGAGTGTCTTGCCGGCATGACCCTGCCAAGACAGCTTCGGACCCGATGGACATCGTCAACCTCGACCAGGTCCCCGCATTCGAGACCAAGGACGGCTCCGAGATCCGGGAACTCCTCGCGCACCGCAACTCGGCCATCCGGAACCAGAGCCTCGCCGAGGCCCGCCTCGCCGTCGGGCAGGCCACGACCGAGCACTACCACGTCAAAACCGAGGAGATCTACTACATCACCCATGGCACGGGCCGCATGCGGATCGGCGACGAGATCCGGGAGGTCCGGACCGGCGACGCCGTGGCGATCCCGCCGGGGGCACGCCACAAGCTCTGGAACACCGGAACCGATCCCCTGCGCCTCCTGTGCTGCTGCGCCCCCGGCTACGAGCACAGCGACACCATCATGACCGAATAGACCCACCCAAGACGCACATGACCCCGAAGACGATCCGACTCTTTGTGAAATCCGGATGCCCCTGGTGTGACGAGGCCATGGAGTGGCTCGACCAGCGCGGCATCCGTTATGAACTACTGGATGTCCTCCGCAACGTGGCGGCACGACAGGAGATGCTGGACCTCACCGGACAGACCAAGGCCCCATCGATCGATGTCGACGGCCACATCCTGGCGGACTTCGGAGCGGATGAGCTCGAGACGTGGTGGCGACAGCAGGGTTTTGCCACGGGCTGACCGCCCGTTTCCCGACCGGATCCGATCACCCGGATCCCTCCGCCCCGCGGCGGCACCCAAAGGCGGTGACCTCACCCTTGTTCGCGTTGAGACGCAGGAGGAACAACGGGTCGGCCAACCGCGCAAGGTCCCGACGCACGCCCGCAAGCCTGGCCCGGTCCTCCTCCCCCTTCAGCTTCAGCGTCACGACGAACCACCGGGTGTCCGAACGCTCCAGCCATTCGAGGAGCATGGCCGCGGACCTCTCCGGTGCCGCGATGACGTCGCAGACCAGCCAGTCCACCGGACGGTCCGGCCGGAACGAGAACGCATCGCCCCGGATGAACTCCAGTCGGGGATCCCGCATCAGATCGTCACGGAGCGGGGATCGGTCCACCGCCGTCACCCTCGCCCCCCGGCCGAGAGCCACATGGGACCAGCCCCCGGGCGAGGCTCCGAGATCGACACAGTGTTCACCAGGCCCCATGCCTCGACCCAGACGAACCAGCGCTTCCGTGAGCTTTGCGAAGGCACGACTCGGCGCCGAGCGATCCTCGGCCACCGGGATGGATCCCCCGGCCCACGGCCAGATCAGGTCACGGTTTTGAGCCGGAATAGGGGCCAACGCGATCGACACCCAACCCCGATCGGGGGCGGTCAGCACTCCCTGGACCAGGGATTCCTCCTGCCCCCAGGGCTCAGTCGACTCGCGGAGCTGGCGCAGCAGATGTCGACGACGCTCCTTGAGCCGCTCGAGGAGCGCCTCACGGATCCAGCGGCACCGGTTCACTCCGGCGGTGGCCGCAACACCCTCGCCGCGCTGCCCCACCCGGTCCTCCAACTTCGAGGACCGATGCCCCAGCACGTGGGTTCCGAACGCCTTGCGGGCACCCACGGTCCTCGTCGCGACCGCTCCATAGTGGGGCCAGAGGTGGAGCCTCCAGGACCTCCCCTCCGGCACGCCGGCGAGGATCCCGTCCAAAAGGGCCTGCGCCCACCGGTTGACCGAATCGGCGCACACCAGGCGTGCATCCGGCAGGAGTTGGCGCGCGAAGCAGAAAGGCCCTCGTCCACCGGAAGGCGGGGAATCGACGGCCACCAGACCGGCCGGAAGTCCGGAGTCGCGAACCGTGACACCATGGTGCCGCAGTTCCGCGACCAGGTCGGCATCATCCCCCTCTGCACTGATGAACAGGTCCACGTGGCATCGGGAACAACCGGATCCCGGCCCGGTTTCTAGGCCCCCCCGGCCCACACTGGCAAGAAGGCGATCACTTTGGAGACAGAAACCGGAGGCGCAGACAAGACCTCGAGGGTGCGGGAGCAGGCCAGTACCCGTGATCGTGCAGCGATCAGGACGGGCCCCACACGGAGGCGCGGCGACAGGGAGGAAAGACAGGTGGGGGATCCGAGGTGACGTGCGCCAGTGACCTCGTCCGACACGGGACATCCATCCCAAAAAACCTTGTTTCCCCCTCCACGCCTCCGTGTCCCCGTGGGTCCCATCTCCGCTCTCCGCGTGCTCTTCCCTCTCCGCATGCTTCCCAACCGTCCCGACCTGTCCCAACCTCCCCCCAATGAGTTCCGTCATCTTCCCCCGTTCTCCCCGTGAACAGATGGACGGCTGGGTCTACCTCCCCCGGTTCATCGACAAGATCCGACTCCACCTTGCCGGGAAACTCCCCGAGGACTATCGGGCCAACTTCGCCCACGGCGGTTTCGATGCGAAGTGGCTCGAGGCCGCGGGTCTCCGGGCCGACGATTTCGTCGCAGTCGTCCGGGAATCGATCACCGACGGACAGGTCTGCGACTGGGTGCACCGGAACGTGGCCAAATCGCCGACCGACAAGGCCGCCTTCAACCAACACGTCCTCAACCGCGGACGCGAGGAGAACGACCCGGCGATCCGGGAACGCCTCCGCCAGCGCAAGGCCGAGTCGGGATTCGCGCATCGCGACGACATCCAGACGTTCGTCGACTACATCGATGCCGACGAGAAGCGGCTCTGAGTTCCGGGCCTTGCCGTACCGCCACCGCCTGCTCGCCCTGTGACGGTCTGGCCCTTCCTGATCGTCCGGGTTGTCTCGAACCCCTGCTCCAACGCGCTCCAGAAGTGGCTCGCCGGCCAGGGGGTCCCCTCTTCGGCGCAGCTGCTGCTCGTCCATCTGGGGCTCAGCCTCGTCACCCTGCCCCTGCTCCTCCGGGATTCCTTCACGATCCAGACACCGGAATTCTGGGGATGGTGTGGGCTGTCCGCCGCGCTGGCGGTGGCGGCCAACTGGCTGATCATCGAGGCGCTCCGAAGATCCGACCTCTCCCTGCTGGGACCCATCAACGCCTTCAAGCCGGTGGTGAGCCTGCTCCCGGGCTGGGTTCTGCTGGGCGAACCCCTCGGCCTCCTCGCGGCCTCCGGCATCCTGATGGTCCTTGCAGGATCCCTGCTGCTGACGCCTACCAGGAACCCGGGACAGCGTCGCCTGGCCCTGCTGGACGATCGTGGAGTCCAGCTGCGATTCCTGGCCCTCATCCTGTCCGCCGGCGAGGCGGTGACGCTCAAGCGGGCCATTCGGCTCGCCGATCCCCTGACCGTGTTCGCAGCGTGGTGCCTGCTCGGACTGCTGATCCTGCTGCCCACCGCCCTCCGCCCCCTCCTCCGCAATGGACCGTCCTTGATGGGTCCGAACCCAAAGCGCCAGTCGATGGCGGCCCTGGGATTGGTGACCACGACAGGCCTGATGCAATCCTGCACCCTCATCACCCTCGCGGCGTTCCCGGTGGGAGCCGCTCTGGCGCTCTATCAGACCTCCTCGATCCTCACCGTCCTCCTGGGTCACGCCGTGTTCCAGGAACCCCACCTCCGCCGCCGACTGGGTGGAGCCATGGCGATGGCCGCCGGCGCCGCACTCCTGGTGCTGCAGGCGGGGTGACATGGGGCGTCTGGGGGTACTCTCTCCTCCGACACGACAGGAATGCTCCATCGAACACACCTCCACCAATTCCGATCTCGTCTGGGGCGGTCCAGTGGAGAAAGTTTTCGATCGATCCTCTACTGGTTGAGGCGTTGCAGGTATTTCCCGTAGGCGAAGACCCGTCGATACCGCCGGCCTGTCGTCTCAACAACGATTCCAAGTTTGACCAGGTGCCTGAACGTCGAAGTGACAGTTGGGACGGTGAGATCCAGTTTTGGTTCTTCGCTGTTTTCGGTGGGTTGCGAGATCGATGGATGCCGCAGGAACGATC
>CAZZKQ010000078.1:0-10134 GCA_964654875.1 uncultured Verrucomicrobiota bacterium
CGGCGGGATACTCCGGGAGATCCGGGCGGGGCAGGACCCGCCGCCGGGAGGTGGGGTCCGGCTTCGAGACCGCATTCGTTTTCCCGTCCCGTAACTCTTGGACGGCTCGGAACGCGGTCGCCCAATCCTCAAGGGTCGTGGGATGCCAGCTCCTCCGGGACTTGTCCGGCAGTTGTTCCTCGGGTCGGATGAAGACCTTCATCCTTTCCTGTCCCGCCGTGGGAATCCGGATTCCCCCATTCGTCTGCATCACCTCCGCCGAATTCGTCCGCATCAGTTCCCGGAACAGGGGGATCGTCGCCGCGTTCTGATCGTCCGGCACCGTCCAGCCCCCGAGCTCCCGAAAACCCAGCCGCTCCCCCTTCGCGATCAGGGTGTCCCGGGTGGTCTTCCATCGGAGGGCCCCATGTGCCCTCTCCAGACTGGTCAGCAGCACGTACGGGGTCGAGATGTCGAAGAGCAGGGCATAGACGAGGATCAGCATCGCGGTCCAGAGGGAGCGGGATGGGACCGCGGGTGGAATGCCGCTGCGGATCCGGGCGGCGCGCCGGTTCCACGACAGCACCGTGAACAGTGAGTGGCAGAGGATGGAGGTTGCGATGAACGCACCGAGGACCAGTGCCACCAGTCCCAAAACGGGTGATTCCTGTCGAACGATCGCGGCTATCGCCAGGAGAATCGTTGCGACGAAAACGCTCCGGAGCAGACGGGACCACGGCAGAGTCTCCTCGGGCCGGGGTGTCGGGGAGCGGAATCGTCGAAGGAATCGGAAGCCCTTGGTGGGGCTTTCCTCCCACCAGCAGAAAAAGGTTTCAGGAGTCATGGAGTCGGATCGAATGGATCAGTTGGTCTCAGGCGTTGAGGTGGAACACTGGGGTTCTGGAAATAGGATCGAAGGCGGACGTTGGAAGTGGGTCCGTTCTATGGACCGGACTACCGGCATCAACCTCACGGGTGAAGGGGGTCTCGCCTGCCGGATTCAGGGCGAATTGCAGGCATGGGAGTCCCTGCACTGGATGGGGACGATGGCGTCGTTGCAGGTGGCTTCGGGGTCTGAGATGGGCCGGCGTCTGGGGTTCGGGTTCTGCTTGGAGACCGGGTTGTTCCATGGAGCGGAGCAGGGCCAGCCGTTCTTCTCGGGCCTCCCGTACGGCGCGAGCGGAGGGTGCGGCAACGGACGGGGTTGGGGACCCGAGGACCCACGGATCGAGCTGGAAGGCCAGCCATGCCAGGATCCAGATCCCAGCCAAACCGGTCAGTGGTGACGCACCCCGACTCCACCACATCTCCCAGACACTGGGACTGGGGTGACCCACAGCGGGTCGAAGGTTCAACGTGTGCCGGGACAGGATCGACTCGCGAAGTTCGTGGGGGACTGCGCGCAGGGGCTGGGCGCGGAGCAGTGCCTCGAAGGCGTGGGTTTCCGGGGCGGAGGAGGAGGGGTGGGAATCCATGGCGGGGTTCAGGGATGGAGTTCGTCGTAGAGGGGTTGGAGGTGGCCGCGCAGCTTCTCGAGTCCGTACCGGTACCGGCTCGCGGCCGTGTTGGCGGGAATCTGGAGGATTGACGCGATGTCCACGAACGAGCGTCCCTCCCAGAGCTTGAGGTGCACCACACTGCGCTGCTCCGAGGGGAGCGTCTCGAGGGCCTTCGAGAGCTCGGTACGGAATGTGGCGGTATCGGGATCCGGGGTTCGGGCGAACACCTCCACGGGTTCCAGGGCCGAGGCGGTCTCGATCCGAAGCCGCGTTTCCCGCCTCCGGATGGCATCGATCGCCTGATGGTGGGCCAGACGCAGAAGATAGGCCCGTTCGTCCCGGAGCTGGTCGGAGTCGGGGCCCCGGCGGCCGAGCTTGAGGAAGAGGTCCTGGAGCGCCTCCCGGGTGTCGGCCTCGTTCCGGGTGACGTTGAGCAGGAACGCAAACACCGCCTGGGCGTGGGTGTCGTAGAGGCGTTCCAGTTCGGCTGGGGTCATGCGGTCCTGAGAAGACGCATGGCGCCCATGAATTTGTCTGGGCGATCTTGCCGGAATTTCGAAACGGCGGAGGGTCGCTGGCGATGCCACTCCTCGAAGCCCCAGCAATCCGCGATCAGATGCGGACGATCCCGTCGTGGTCCCTGCAGGACCGACTGATCCACCGGGCCTACGAGTTCCCCGATTTCCTCGCCGCCATGGTCTTCGTCAATGCTGTGGCGCGGATGGCCGAGGAGGCCCAGCACCATCCGGACATCGATATCCGGTGGAACAAGGTGACCCTGGCGCTCACGACCCACGATGAGGGCGGTCTGACGGCGAAGGACTTCGAACTCGCCCGGCGGGCGGATGCGGCTGCGGTGGGTTGAAGGGCAGGGAAGGGAATTCCTGCGGCGGGAAGCCCTATTTGGCGCCCTGGTCGATCCAAGCCCGCACAATTCCCACCTGCTCCTTGGTGAGCGGCTCGCCCTTGCCCTCGGGCGGCATGACGGTGTCGGGGTCGAGTCCGGAGATGGAGACGATCAGGGAACTCTTGAGGCTGTCACCCTTCACGACCGACGCGCCGTTCTCGCCGCCCTTCAGGGTGGCCTCAAGGGAGTCGACACGCAGCTTGCCCTTCTGCTTCTCGGCCCCATGGCACTTGAAGCAGGACTTCTCGAAGAGTGGCTTGATGTCCTTGTCGAAGGTCAGGCCCTTGGTGGTGGCGGCCGGAGGCAGTTTGCTGAGGTCCACATCGGCGGCAATGGCCACCGAACCGAGGGCAACGGTGAGCGAGAGAACGGAGAGAATCTTCATCGTGTAGCGATTGGGTTGGGAACGCTGTCGAAGGACGTGTCCGCGGTCAAAACGATTCAAGGGAAGAGCTGGGAGAAGGGCGGAGGGCGACGGGCCGAGGAAGATTTGCAGGCGTGCGGGGGTCAGGACTACAGGTCCACGGTCGAATCAGAACCCATTACTTCCATGACTCAAAACACACTCCGTTCCGAGAGAGTCGTCTCGGACCTTCACACCTTGGCATCCGACCTCGAGGCGATGCTTCAGGATCGCAACTCCTCCTTGGAACCCCGGATCGCGGACCTTCGCGGTCGCCTGTCCCGGATTCTCTCCCAGACCAGCGAAGCCTGTGTCGATCTGGGCTGCCGCGCCTCCGACACGGCGAAGCGGGGCATGGCGGCAGCCGATGCCTCCGTCCGATCCCATCCCTGGGAATCGGTGGGGGTGGCCTTTGTCGTGGGCCTCGTCGCCGGTGTCTGGGCCACCCGTCGCCGGTCCGCATGACCTCCCTCCTGGGTCTCCTGCGGCTCCGGTCGCATCTGGCCTCGTGGGTCTCGCTGGTGGGGGGCATTCTCACGGATCGGGTCGATCTGTGGGCTGCCGCCCTCCGACAGGAGCGGCTCCGGTTGCTGCAGATGGTGGGGTTGGTGGTGGCGATGCTGTTGCTGGTGTTGCTGGGATTGCTGAGCCTGACTGCAGCCGTGGTGGTGGCCCTTTGGTCTGTGTCGCCAGTGGGCGTCCTGCTGTGCGTTGCCGGACTCTACATACTGGCGGCATTGGCGGCGCTGCTCCGCCTCAGAAACCTGTCCGAGCAGGTGCCGTTTTCGGCCGCCACTGCATCCCTCAAGCGGGATTGTGAGCGGCTGGATCGGATCCTGAGGGGTGTCCATGCCAGGCCGGAGAGATCAACCGGTCCGGTGGCGAACGAATCCTGAGCTGGAGGGGCGCCGGAGTCAGCCCTGGCGGGCCTCGAGGAACCGCTTGAGTTCCGAGGCCATCACTCCACCGAAGCCGGGGACCTCAGCGATCTGGTCTAGCGTTGCCGTACGGAGTCTCTGAACCGAGCCGAAGCGGCGGAGGAGGGCCTGCTTGCGGCCCTCGCCGATGCCTGGGAACTCATCCAGGATGCTCTCGGAGATCTTCTTCAGACGGAGCTGCGCGTTGTAGGTGTTGGCGAACCGGTGCGCCTCGTCCCGGACCCGCTGCAGGAGCTTCACTGCAGGGCTGTCGAGTCCGAGGCGGAGGGGTTCGTCCCGGTAGGGTAGGTAGATCTCCTCGTTCTCCTTGGCGAGACCGAGGATGGGGATGGATTCCAGACCGAGTTTTGCGAGTTCGGCGCGTGCGGCGTTGAGCTGACCGCGACCGCCGTCGATCAGGATGAGGTCGGGAAGCCGAGCCTTTGCGGGCGGAGCCGGGTTCCACGGGACAACGGTGGCGTCGGTGTCGGAACGGGCCGGACGTCCGCGATGGGCGGCGGCGGTGTCGTCGATGGCCCGCTGGAGTTCCGGGACGCTGGCCTCGCCAGAATCCCCATCGCTGGGGTCGAGACCTCCCAATCGCACATCCCGCAGGAGGCGGGAGTAACGGCGACGGATGGTCTCGGCCATGCTGGCAAAGTCGTCCTGTTGGACGACCGACTTCATGCGGAAGCGTCGGTAGTGGCTGCGGTCGGGTCGGGCGTGCCAGAAGCTCACCATCGACGCCACGACAAAGGTCCCGCTGATGTTGGAGATGTCGAACCCCTCGATCCGCGCCGGAGGCTCGGGCAGTTCCAGTACGCGGGACAGTTCCCGGAGATCGGCCTCGGGGTTGACTGCCACCGGCAGGGTGTAGGGGATGCGCTCGAACTTCTCGGTCTTCTGGGTGGTGCGTTTGAGGTCCTCGAGGGCATCCCGCAGCTGGGCGGCCTTCTCGAAGTCCAGGTCGGCCGCGGCCTTCTGCATCTCCTTCTCGAGTTCCGAGCGCAGCTCGTCGGTCTGTCCCTGGAGAAACTCGATTCCGGCCCGGACCTGGGCGAGGTACTGCTCCCGGGTCACGTTGCCGATGCAGGGAGCGGTGCAGTGCTTGAGGTTCCCGTAGAGGCAGTGTTTGTAGTCGCCTTCGCCCGGGGTGAGAGGGCGGCAGCCCCGGAGGTGGAATTTCCGGCGCATGAGCGTGAGCGCCCTGCGGACGCTTCCGGAGTGGGCGAACGGACCGAAATAGATGCAGCCGTCGTCCTTTCGGAGCCGAGTCAGGGTGAACCTCGGGATGGGGTCGTTGAGGTTCACCTTCAACATCAGGAACCGTTTGTCGTCCTTCAGGTCGATGTTGAACCGGGGCTGGAACTCCTTGATGAGCTTGCTTTCGAGCAGCAGCGACTCGGGCTCGGATTTGACGACATGCCAGTCGAGATCGTGGATGGCTTCCACGAGGGCGTTGAACTTGAGATCCCATCCCATGCGCCGGGAGGGATGGAAGTACTGGGAGACGCGCTTGCGGAGATCCCGGGCCTTGCCGACGTAGATCACGGTCCCGAAGCGGTCTTTGTGCAGGTAGACCCCGGGTCGATGCGGGAGCTGGGACAGCTTGTTCCGGATGTGATCGCTGATCGGCACGATGGGGTGAGCGGGCCGGTCACCACCCGGCGGAGGTCGGCGTCACTGGGCCCACTTGGGGTTTTCCCAGAAGGCGTAGGCGAGGAGGTGCAGGATGGTCATCTGGGCGTCCTCGACCCGGCCGTAGTGGGTGTCGGGAATCACCACCGGCTGGTCCGCCAGTTCCGCCATCTTGCCGCGCTTGGCACCAACCAGCGCGATCCGCTTCAGGTCCTTGGCCTTGGCCCACTCGAAGGCCTTCACGCAGTTGGGCGAATTGCCGCTGACGCTGATGCCGATGAGGACGTCACCGGGTCGGGCATAGTTCTCCAGCTGGCGCACGAAGACATCGTCATAGCTGTAGTCGTTCCCGAGGGCGGTGATCCAGGCGACGTTGTCGGTCAGGGACAGGACCCGGAAGCGTCGGGGCAGGACATCGGAGGCGCCCTTGCCGAGGTCGACCGTGAAGTGGCTCGCATTGGCGGCGCTGCCGCCGTTGCCGATGACGAACACCTGGGCGTCACGCCGGTGGGCGTCCTGGAGGGTGGCGATGAGCGAGGCGAGCTGCCGTGTATCGAGTGTGCCGAGGAGGCGTTGCTGTTCGGCGAGGTAGGACGAGATCCAGTCGATCATCTCCCCATGCTCTTGGCATGGGGCCGAGGGCTCCAAGAAGAAAATGGGGCGTGCTCTGGACGGCGTATCAGTGTTGTTCCGTGCTGGCCGCGTCGAAGGCCAGGGCGAGGGCTCCCACCGGAACGGAATCCTCGCCGAGGCCGGCGAGCGTGATCTCCGGGACCGGGTGGAACGAGTCCATCACATACCGTGGGAGACCGGTGGTGATGGCGTCCCGCAGTGGCGTCCCAATCAGCGAGAGGCCACCGCCCACCACGATGATCTCGGGGTGGAAAAGGTGGACGGCATGGGACAGGGCGAAGGCGAGGTTGTCGGCCAGTTCGCTGAGGATGGCCTGCGCGATCGGGTCGTGCTCGGCCAGGGCCTGCGCAAGGAACCGGGCCTCGCCCTGTCTCGCCTCGCCCACGAGTCGCGCCAGTGGACCTCCCGGGTGGAGGGCGACAGCCTCACGGATGCGTCGATCCACGGCCCACCCAGAGCAGCGGTCCTCGACAATGGTGCCGGATTTGTCGAGTCGCAGGTGTCCGAGTTCCGCTTCACCCGGTATGGCGCCATGATAGATGTGCGCATGGACGACGAGCCCTCCGCCGACGCCGCTACCCATGTTGATCCAGAGGACCGGATCGTGGTTTCTGCCGGCCCCGTGACGGGCTTCACCAAGGGCGGCCACGTTCGCGTCATTGTCGATCGCGATCGGCAGGCCGGTCAGTTCCTCGAGCCATTGGCCCAGTTCGAACTGATACCAGCCTTGGATCTGGTGTGAGCACGCGATCCGTCCGGTCCGATGGTCGACGGGACCGCCAAAGCCAACTCCGATCCCAATGGGGTTGTGGGTCTGGACGAGGGCGGGGAGGTGGTGCGCCAGTTCGGCACGAATGCCCTCCCCACCCGAGGTCCGATCCACCTGGAGTCGGCGCCGTTCGAGGAGACGTCCGTCAGGTGTTCCAGCGACCAGTTGGAGTTTGGTGCCCCCGATCTCGATTCCGAGCGCGGTCATACGCTCCGAGTTTGGCTCGGCCCTGTGGGGCGAGTCGACAGGGTTCTTGCCGCTGTGGCGCTCGGATGCCTTGGGGGGAGGATTGGCGTGGGGACTATGGGCCCACCCTCAGATTGGAGGGCGGCGCTGGCCTGTCGGCGAGTTTGGGATTGATCCGAACCACGAATGCCCGTGCCCTTTGAACAAGGGCCGGCTCGGCACCTGCCGCCTCGAGTTGCCGCACCAGTGTGGCGAAGGGTGGCGCGCCGGTCCCTTGGAAGTTCGCGTCGGTCAGTTTGGATTTTTCGTAGTCCTCGGCAGAAAAGCGTTCGCTGCGTTCAAGCCATGTGGTCGCCACCGCGATTGCGATCCGGTTCTTGAGAGCCGGGTTGATCCGATCGATCTCGGAGGAGGCCGCCCACTGTTTGAATAGGGTGTCCGGGAAGGCGAGGTGCGGGTACCAGCCGATATCGGAGCCTACAAGCGCCGTGTAGTCCGCACTCGCCTCACCTGTTTTCATCTTGTCGAGCAACATGATGCTGAAGGACGGCGGAAGCTCCGGACTGTTCCAGTTGTAGGAGAATGGATTGAGGTATTCGAAAGCGATCGGCCAGGTGTCCCTCACCCTGCGGTTGCTGTCGTTCAGGACCACCTGGAGCTGGTACCAGAGCATGGATTCGAACTCCCATGTGTCGGTGACCGGCGATTTGGCCATATGCGGGGCGGCCCGGAAGACCTCACCGGAATACCAGGATCTCGAGTGGGCCTGGGGTCCGAAATATTCCTTCCCCAGACTCTCGAATTCGAACTCCTGCATCATTTCCCAGATCTTGGTGACCCTCCAGCGTGCGACATTGATGTTGTAGGGGCCGGATTGCAGCGTGCGGTTCCAGATTTCGTTGATGTTGAAATTGAATGCCTTAAGGGCTTCGAGCCGCCCGTGGGAACCCATCGTTTTCTGGGTCACATCCCGCACGTTCTTGTAACCGTCCGCCACTGGCGGAATCCATCCGGGAGGATTCCCAGTGTCGGCGGCGAGATCGATCGGGTGGCGGGCCGTCAGCCAGTGATTCCAGTCCGGAAACTGGATGAAGAGCGGTATTTCGTGGGGATTGGTCGTCTTGGTGAAGGAGTACGAGTCGACCGAGGCTTCATCCGGGAAGATGTATTTCAGGGTATCGTAGTCCCGGTCGAGCACCCACTCGAGACCCGCTCCAGCCGCCCAGCTCCGGACCGGCTTCGAGTCGATGCCGGGGCCGGGTTGGTAGGGGGGATTCCACGGACGCCCATTCTCCTCGTAGGGAATCGGCAGGGACCGGATATAGCTTGCGATCCGGGTTCCCTGATCCCGGGTCAGCTTGTGGTAGATCGAGCGCTCGATGATCGACTTGTTCGAGTAGTTGAAATACTTGAGGTCCCGACCGTCATGGGCGTGGCAGTCTGAACAGGTCACCCGGATGGGTCTTCCGCCGTCCCACAGGGGAGCGGAGTACCAGAGCTTCTTGCCCTCGGCGATGGCGTCGGCCGAATCAAGAGGGGGGCGCCATGACGACGGATCCTCCTTCACGAACTCGGTTGCCGGAATCAGCGGCTGGGACTCCTGGGTCGCCATGAAATTGAAGGCAAGAACCCGGAATCCGACGGAGACGCCGTCCTGATCGTTGAAACGGAAGCGGACGACATTGGGCCCCGGACGGACGAGGCCGGGCGTGAGCGGCACAATCATGCGGATCGTGGCCTGGATACCGAACATCCCGTAGAGTTTTCCGTCCGGGAATGGAAACGAGACGTTGCCCCTGTTGAGGGTGATCCAGTCCGGACTGTCGTTGAGCCTGACGCTCATCTTGTTCTGGGTGTTCAGCGCGTGGACCCTGAGGCTCATCGCGGTGACTTCAGGAGATCCCGGGGGAAGATTGACCTCCACCGATTCGACGTGACCGGGTTCTCCCAGGACCTCGATCGGCAGGACCACCGCCGCCATGGCATGAACCGTCCCGGCCATCGCTGCCAGCAGGAGCGAAAAACACTTCATATGGAATGACTCCTCGAGGGGAGAACGAGAGTGCCCACCACGGGTTCCACCTCTCCCCTCTCCCTGTCTACACAACCCATGGTGTGGGGGATACAGGGGACACCCCCAAGCGTACCTAGGGCTTTTGCGTAGTCCGACCCCTCCGCGATGACGGAGGCAACCGATCACCAGATCTTCACCCTCGACTCGGTTTTCCGCCACATGGGGTCACCCTCGCGGATCCCGAAGGCCTCGAAGAACTCGGGCATGTTGCTGATCGGTCCGATCGCCCGGAACATGCCCGGGGAATGGGGGCCGACCGCGACCTGACGGCGCAGGGCATCCTCCCGGAAGTTCGTCCGCCACTGCTGCGCCCACGACAGGAAGAACCGCTGCTCCGGGGTCATCCCATCGATCAAGGCCACCTTCTTGCCCCTGAGGGAACGCTGGAGAGCCTCGAAGGCGATGGAGGTGCCGCCGAGGTCGGCAATGTTCTCGCCCAGCGACAGGGCCCCGTTGACGTTCAGGCCGGGAAGCGCGTTGTAGGCGTTGTATTGCTGGATCAGGGCGGTGGCCCTGCCGGTGAACTGCTCGGCGTCGGCGGGCGTCCACCAGTCCGCCAGGTTGCCGTCGGCATCGTACCGTCGTCCCTGGTCGTCGAAGCCGTGCGTGATCTCGTGACCGATGACACCCCCGATCGCGCCGTAGTTGACGGCGTCATCCAGGGTGAAGTCGAAGAACGGCGGCTGGAGGATGCCGGCCGGGAAGACGATCTGGTTGGCGGTGGGCTGGAAGTAGGCGTTCACCGTGGGGGGTGTCATGCCCCACTCGGACTTGTCGACGGGCTTGCCCAGCTTGGCGAGGTTGCGCTTCACCTCGAATTCCGTGGCCGCCCGGAGGTTGCCGAAGAGGTCATTCCGGCGGACCTGGACGGCGGAGTAGTCCCGGAACCGGTCCGGATGTCCGATCCGCGCCACGAACCGGTCGAACTTCGCGAGGGCCTTCTGACGGGTCGGTTCGGTCATCCAGTCCAGCTTCTGCAGGCGCTCCCGCATGACGGTCTTGATGTTCGAGATCATCTCGTCCATCCGCGCCTTGGCCTCGGGGGGGTAATAGCGGTCGACGTACAACTTCCCGAGCGCCTCTCCGATCCCGCCGTGGTCCGTCTTCCGCCTCTGCGAGGTCCGTTTCC
>CAZZKQ010000079.1:0-1236 GCA_964654875.1 uncultured Verrucomicrobiota bacterium
AGGGGGCGATTGGCCTTGAACCGCGGCACTCCGCGGTATGCCCTTCAGCGTGCTCGCAGTCCGACGATTCCACATCCTTCTCATTGCCGGAATCCTCCTCGTGGCCCGGGTTGCTGCTATGGCCGCCGCATCGGAGGGGCCCCGGCTTGGCATTCGGACTGGAAACACCAATGACCTTGAGGCGGATCGATTCTTCGAGGGGCCGATGGCGGAGTTCGACCTCCGCCTGACCCCTGAGGCCGAGCAAAGCCTCCGTGAATCCCCTCGGGAATACGTCCGGGCCGAGATCGAGGTCGGCGGACGGACCTACCGGGATGTCGGGATCCACATCAAGGGCGCACGCGGCAGCCGGCGGGACATCGGCGGGAAGCCCGCGCTCACCCTCAACTTCGACAAGTTCACCGAAAACCAGTCCTTCAGGGGACTCGACAAGATCCACCTCAACAATTCCGTCCAGGACCCCTCCTTCCTGAACGAGGCCATCGGCAGCGGCCTGTATCGTCGTGCCGGCCTGCCCACCGCTCGGTCCACCCATGCACGGGTCCGGATCAATGGACGCGACCGCGGGCTCTACGTCGTCAAGGAGGGGTACGACACCCTGTTCCTGAAGCGCCACTTCCCGGCCGACTCGAAGAAGCCGGGTAACCTCTATGACGGCGGGTTCCTGCAGGATGTCACCGACGCGCTCGAGAAGGATGCCGGCAAGGGGCCTGACGACGGCAGCGACCTGCTGCGCCTCGCCGAGGCGGCGGAGGCACCCCTCGCCGATCGACCCCATCGACTGGCGCAGGTCCTCGACCTCGACCGATTCCTGACCTTTGTCGCCGGACAGGTCCTCACCGACGACTGGGACGGCTACCCCCGGAAAGGCAACAATTACCGCCTCTACATCCCACCCGACGGTCATGCGGTCTTCATTCCCCATGGGATGGACCAGCTGTTCCGGCAACCCCACTCGTCGATCGACCCGGAGTGGGGCGGTCTCATGGCGGTGAGTGCCTTTGAGATTCCAGAGCTCCACACCCGTCTCCGGGCCCGCCTCGCCGAGATGTTGTCCCAGCACTTCGCTGCCACGATCGTCTCGAACCAGATCCAGCAGATCGTCACCCGGCTGGAGAAGGGCTTCGAGAAGCGGCCTCCCGCCGAGTGGTCCTACCTCCAGGGGGAGATCCGACAACAGGAACGGCGGATCCTGCAGCGACTCCGGAGTGTCGACCGCCAGCTGCAGGGATCCGT
>CAZZKQ010000079.1:1336-10131 GCA_964654875.1 uncultured Verrucomicrobiota bacterium
CACCGCCAAACTCCCCCGAGTTGGATGCCGATCGCGGAATCACGTTCCGGATCGCCGCCACTGCTGCCACGACGGTGAGGCTCAGCGGCAGCGATCTTCCCGGACTGGGTTCTGGAAAGGATCTGACCAAAGGCACCAACGGGGTGTGGTCCGTCAGCCTCGGGCCCGTGCCTCCGGGGAGCTACAGGTACCACTTCAACGTCGACGGAGTCCCCGTGGTGGATCCCAGGAATCCAAAGACCAGCGAATCCAATGAGAACACCTGGAGTCTGGTCCACGTTCCCGGCAATGCCTGGCAGGACACCCAGGACGTACCCCACGGCGCTGTTGCCGAGGTCACCTATTGGTCGTCGACTCTCCGCAGGTTCCGCCGGATGCATGTCTACACCCCTCCGGGTTACGAGGTTGGAAGCGGGAGGTACCCGGTGTTCTACCTCCTCCATGGAGCCTTCGACTCCGACGACTCCTGGAGCACCGTGGGTCGGGCCGGCTTCATTCTCGACAACCTGATCGCCTCGGGAAAGGCCAAGCCCATGGTGGTGGTGATGCCCCATGGCCACACGGGCCCATTTGGTTCGGGAAGAGGTTCGATGTCGGGCGAGTTCGAACCCGACTTCAACCAAGACATCCGCCCCCTCGTGGAGAAGCGCTATCGGGTCCACACCGACAGGGCCAACCAAGCGATCGCCGGTCTCTCCATGGGGGGAGCGCACGCGCTGAACATCGGGATCCCGAACCTTGCCCACTACGCCTACATCGGCGTGTTCAGCTCGGGGATCTTCGGGATCGTCCAGCGCCCGGGAGCACCGGCCCCCCAGGGGCCAACCTTCGAGGACAAATACCGGTCAATCCTCGACGACGCCGCCTTGAAGCCCGGCCTGAAGCTGTTCTGGTTCGCGACCGGAAAGGACGACTTCCTGGTGGAAACCAGCCGAAAGACCGTCGAGATGTTCAAGACCCACCGATTCGACGTGGTCTACAAAGAAACCTCCGGCGCCCACACCTGGGACAAGTGGCGGGAGTATCTGAACGAATTCGTCCCCCAGCTCTTTCAGTAGCCACCAGAACGAGCCAGGACGTCAGACCTCAGCCCCTCACAGAACGGGTTCTCCTCACAACAGGTTCCAGGACGGCCGCATGCGAGGCGTGTCGGCGTTGGATGGAACCGCAGACATGTTCGCATAGGGTCAGGATTTCCGGGTCCCCGACGGAGTAGATCACCCGAAGCCCCTCCTTGCGTCGACCCAGGATGCCGGCATCCGTCAGCATCTGGAGATGCCGGGAGGTGTTGGCCTGGCCCAGCCCCGTCCGGTCCATCAGCTCCGTCACCGACAGCTCCCCGCCCAGGAGCTCCCGGATCAGCTTGAGCCGGCTCGGCTCACCCAAAGCCCGGAATCGGGCCGCAATCAGCTCCAAGGCCTCATCCGTGAGCAACCGTGCCTTTTCACTCGGGGGACTCATCGAAAAAAAATCTGGAACTTTTATATGCGCATACGATCATAGAGTCAACATAAGCCTGTGAGAAAACAGGGAAGACCACGGCGGGCATCCCCGACCGGACACAAGACCTGAACCGCAACCGACACCCCCATGACCACTGAGAACGCGATCCGAATCCTTGCCGGCACGATGGTCCTCACCAGCCTTGCCCTGGCCCACCTCGTCAGCCCGATGTGGCTGTTCCTGACGGCCTTCGTCGGCGTCAACCTGATCCAGTCCGCCTTCACCGGATTCTGCCCAGCTGAAACAATCCTCCGGAAGCTGAAGATCACGCAGGATGCCTGCTGCAGCGGACCCCAGACCCGGTCCTGAACCGCCATGGCCTCGCCCAGCGCCGACACCCGGGGATTGATCATGTCCTGTCCCTCTTGCGGACAGGGCAACCGCCGGGTCTATGACCGACTGGAGGCCCGGACCCGATGCGGACGGTGTCAGGTCGATCTGCCCACCCTTGCCGGGGTGCTGGCGGTCCCGGGAGAGGCTGAGTTCACCGCGTTGGTCAGCCGGTCCTCGCTCCCGGTGTTCGTCGATTTCTGGGCCCCGTGGTGTGGACCGTGTCGCAGCGTCGCCCCGGAGATCGAGCGCCTGGGGCAACTGGCGGCGGGCCAGGCCGTCATCGCCAAGGTCGACACCGAATCCCTCCCCACCGTCGCCTCCCGATTCCAGATCCAGTCCATCCCGACGTTCGTCGCCTTCAGCGACGGCCGGGAGGTCGCGCGCACCTCCGGTGCCATGCCGGCATCACGGCTCCTCGAGTGGCTGAAACGTTCCGTCGCTTCAGCGATGTCCTGATCCGCACCCCCGTTCCCATGACCATTCAAAACCGCCTCGCCCCCTACAAAACCCTTCTGCGATCGCTGACAGGATACGTCGCCCCGCTTGTCGTCACCGCAGTGGTCGCCGGTTGCCATCGGCAGGTCATACCTCCACTGCCCCAAAGCCTGCCGGCTAAATCTGTCACCGTGGTTGGAGTCGAAACCCATGGGCTGTCCACCTCCGAAGACGTCGTGGGGACAGTTCGCGCGAAACTCCGCTCGGCCGTCGAGGCCAAGATCCCCGGGCGTATCGAGGCATTGCTGGTCTTCCCAGGCCAGAGCGTGCAAGCAGGAGACACCCTTGCGTCACTCGACGCCCGCGAGGTGAAGGCCCGACTGGACTCCGCCCTCGCGGTTCGGGAGCAGACCGGACGGGACCTCGATCGCATACGCAGGCTCGTCCGGGACGGCGCTGCGACAGCTGCAGAGCTGGATGCCATCGAGGCACGCCATCGTGTCGCCATGGCGGCAGTCGCCGAGGCTGAGACGATGCTGGGGCACACGCGGGTCGTGGCTCCGTTCGCCGGGGTCATCACCCGGAAACTCGCCGATGTCGGGGATCTCGCGGTTCCAGGACGGCCACTGGTCGAGATCGAGGATCCCAGCCGGCTCCGGATCGAGGCGGATGTCCCGGAAGCCCTCATCGACAAGGTCCAGCTGGGCATGAAGCTCCCAGTCCGAATTGGATCTCTTCCAAGCCACACTGAGGGTGTCGTCGGAGAGATCGCACCGGTCGCGGAGGCCGTGAGCCGGACCTACGTCGTGAAGCTTGATCTGCCCTCCGTACCCGGGCTGAGGGCGGGACAGTTCGGTCGGGTCTCGGTGCCAACCGGCGAGGCGGCAGGTCTCCACGTCCCTGTTACGTCCCTCGTACAACGGGGCCAACTCGAATATGTGTTCGTGGCCGACGCCGGCCAGGCCCGCCTCCGTCTGATCCGCTCCGGACGCCGTCCCAACGGCATGGTGGAGGTCGTGTCCGGACTGGTCGCAGGTGAGAAGGTGGTCGCACCGTTCCCAACCGATCTGCAGGACGGGCAGCCGGTGGAGGTCCGACCGTGACCCCCTCCGCACCCCAGCCTCCAGGCGCCCATGGCCTCGCCGGCCGGATCGCCCAAGCGTTCATCGATTCCAAGCTGACCCCTTTGGTGGTGGTCGCCTCGGTGCTGCTCGGCGCCTTCGCCGTGTTGATGCTCCCACGGGAAGAGGAGCCCCAGATCAAGGTGCCCATGATCGATGTTCTGGTCGCCATGCCAGGATTCTCGGCCCGGGAAGTCGAGGAACGCGCCACACGGCCGATGGAAAAGCTCCTCTGGGAGATTCCCGGCGTGGAGTACCTCTACTCCCAATCCCACGAGGGACAGGCCCTGACCATTGTCCGGTTCAAGGTGGGCTCCGATCCCGATGCCAGCCTGGTCCAGGTCACCGAGAAACTCCGGGCCAACTTTGACCGCGTACCCCATGGCGTGGCCTTCCCCCTGATCAAGCCCAAGTCCATCGACGACGTCCCCATCCTCGCGCTGACCTTCCACAGCACCCGCTACGACCACCTCGCTCTGCGCCGGCTTGTCGCGCAGGTCGATGACGTCGTGAAACAGGTTCCGCTGGTTGCCGAGACCCGCATCATCGGTGGAGCCCGACGGGAACTCCGGATTCTCCTCGATCCCGTCCGCCTCGCCTCCCGCGGCCTCAGCCCAGCCGGTTTGATCCCCATGCTGCGGCAGGCCAACCGCCAGTTCCGCAGCGGCGAACTTGTCTCCAACGACCAGTCTGCGGTCGTCGAGACCGGAGGATTTCTTAGAACCGCCGAGGAAGTGGGCACTATCGTGATCGGAATCGCCCAGGGTCGCCCCATCTACCTGCGGGAGGTGGCCGACATCGTCGATGATGCCGAGGAACCCTCGAACTACGTCTTCTTTGGGGATGGGTTGGCCTCCCACGCAGAGGGCAACACCTCGCGTTTTGGGGAGGAGCCCGCAGTGACATTGGCTATCGCCAAGCGCCCCGGGGCCAATGCCATCTCGGTGGCTGAAGACGTGCTCCGAAAGGTGGATGGACTCCGTGGAACCCTCATCCCGTCCGATGTCACCCTGAACATCACCCGCCACTACGGCGAGACAGCAGCCGAGAAGTCGAACGAACTGCTGCTCCACATGGGCATCGCCGTTGTCAGCGTCTCGATCCTGATCTGGCTGACACTCGGCTGGCGCGAATCCGGCATCGTCGCCGTCGCCATCCCCGCGACCCTCGCTCTGACCCTGCTGGTCTTCTACCTCTATGGGTTTACCCTGAACCGTATCACCCTCTTCGCGCTGATCTTCAGCATCGGCATCCTCGTCGACGACGCGATCGTGGTGGTGGAGAATATTGTCCGACATTTCCATCTGCCCGGAAACCAGGGCCGCCCTTGGAACGTCATCGCGGTCGAGGCCGTCAGCGAGGTCGGAAATCCCACCATTCTCGCCACGTTCGCAGTTATCGCCGCCGTCCTCCCAATGGCCTTCGTGGGTGGATTGATGGGCCCCTACATGCGCCCGATCCCGATTGGTGCCAGCGCCGCGATGTTCTGGTCGCTGTTGATCGCCTTCATTGTCACCCCATGGGCCAGCATCCGGATGTTGCGCTGGGCGAAGGGGGAGTCCCGCCTAGCCGCCCGCCACTCTGGCGATCACGGCGCCCACGAGGACGTTCTGACCCGGTTGTACCGGCGGGTGATGAACCCGCTGCTGCATCATCTCGGATGGCAGTGGGCGTTCCTCGGGATCATCACGGTGCTGCTGCTCGGGGCGATGGCGACCGTTGGCATCGGCTGGGTGAAGGTCAAGATGCTGCCGTTCGACAACAAATCGGAGTTCCAGGTCGTCCTGACGATGCCCGAAGGCAGTTCGCTCGAACGCACCGCCCGGGCGGCCCGCGAGATGGCGGCCGCGATCCGGCAGGAGCCCGAAGTGACCGACTACCAGATCTACGTGGGTGTCGCCTCACCGTTCAACTTCAACGGCCTGGTGCGTCATTACTTCCTCCGTCGCGGTGCCAACGTGGCGGACATCCAGGTGAACCTCGTCGACAAGCACCTCCGCGCCGCCCAGAGCCACGACATCGCCAAACGCGTCCGGCCGGCGATCACGGCGATTGCCGAACGGTTCGGAGCCCGGGTTGCGGTTGCGGAGGTCCCACCTGGACCGCCGGTGCTTCAGACCCTCGTCGCAGAGATCTATGGTCCGACCGAGGACGTCCGGATGGAACTCGCCGGCAAGGTGAAGGAGATCTTCCGCACGACTCCTGGGGTGGTAGACGTCGACGCCTATGTCGAGGCCGACCAGCCCAAGACGCGGTTCATCATCGACAAAGAGAAGGCGGCGCTGCACGGGATAAGCGCCGAGACGATTTCCAAGACGCTCCGCATTGCGGTCGGTGGGGAGTCCGTGGACCTGCTGCACATCCCCCAGGAAAAGGATGATGTGAACCTGGTGCTCCAGCTCCCGCGTTCGGCTCGGACCCGGCCCGAGGATCTGCTGGCGCTTCGGGTCCGCAGCGGGGATGCGAATGCGCTGCCCGAGCCGGGAACCCAACTCTCCGGCCCACCGCTGGTCCCACTCCGGGAACTGGTCCGGCTCGAGACCGGCATCGCCGACAAGAGTCGACATCGGAAGAACCTCATGCCGGTGACCTATGTCATCGGCGATGTCGCCGGCGTGGTGGAGAGCCCGGTGTACGCGATCGCCGAGATGAACCGGAAACTGGAGGCGTTGTCGCTCGAGGGATCTAAGGCGACCGGAGTCACGGTCTACAACGCCTCGATGCCGTTCTCGGATGCCCAACCCGCGATGAAATGGGATGGGGAATGGCACATCACCCTCGAAGTGTTCAGGGACCTCGGCCTGGCGTTCGCTGCCGTATTGGTCCTGATCTACGTGTTGATGGTTGGGTGGTTCCGGTCGTTCCTGACACCGCTGATCGTGATGGTGGCGATTCCGTTCTCACTCGTCGGCATCCTCCCGGCCCACGGGGCCATGGGGGCGTTCTTCACGGCGACGTCGATGATCGGTTTCATGGCCGGTGCGGGGATCGTGGTAAGGAATTCCATCATCCTGGTGGACTTCATCGAGCAACGGATCCGCGAGGGTCTACCCCTCGACCAGGCGGTGGTCGATGCAGGCGCAGTCCGGTTCCGTCCGATGGTCCTGACCGCTGCGGCGGTGATCGTCGGCGCGGCGGTGATCCTTGCCGATCCCATCTTCCAAGGCCTCGCGATCTCCCTGATGGCGGGCGAGGTGGCCTCGCTGCTCATCAGTCGCATGGCGGTACCGGTCCTCTACTTCATGGCCAACCGGCCGCAGCCGCCAACGGCATAGACCGTTTCTACGTTCGATCGGGTTACAATTCTTGGCGTTTTCCTCATGGCCTTCGGCTTTCTCGGACTGCTGCAGGCATGGAGAATTGCCAAAGAGAAGCCACAGCCATGAATTCCGATGCCAGCCTCCGGTCCTTCAAATGGAAGCGGTTTGTCATGCAGAAGCGCCTGACCACCGCGTTGGTCCTCTTGGTCTACATCGCGCTCCTAATCACAGTGGTGGTTTCCAAATGTGGGGTGGCACTGCCCCATAGGAGTGACGTGGGGCCTCTTGGTTCGCCGGGCTTGATGAGAGTCGGACGTCCCGGCCCACCGCTCCGAGAGGCTCCGACCCGGTTGATTCGGTTTGCTCCCGACCGGGCCAATCTTCTGCCGTTCAGGACCATCTTGATGCAGCTCCAAGGGAGGCCCCGATGGTCGAATGCGATCATCAATCTGGTGGGCAACACCGTCTTGTTCATGCCGATAGGATTCCTCGTTCCGATGGTCTTTCGGACGATGACATGGCGCAGATCGCTGGTCCTCGCAGTGGCAGTGGGCCTCACCTTGGAAGGGATGGAAGGCATCCTTCAGGTGGGAATCGTCGACATCGATGATGTCATCTTGAATGCCTGCGGCGTCATCGTCGGCTTCAGTGTTTTTAGTGTTCGAGGACGACGAGGGACACGCTACACCGAGGCTGACAACAGCGGCGTCGGCACCTGTTGAACCAAATCCCGTCCGCGTATTGGTTGAAGCGAACATTCTCCGGCGCCGTTGAAGCCGAATTGCGGGTCGATCGACCGATCCGATAGCCTACTCCCATGCGACTCTGGAGATGGCTCAAGGCGATGATGTGGGCTGCTGCGTTGCTCGTCGCCATCGCCGTCGCAGGGGTGCTGTTCTGGCGCGGGGCCAATTCCAAGGCCCTGACGCGCCTGGAGGCAGAGATCCGACAGCGAGGGCATCCGGTCACTCTCGACGAACTCGCCGCCCGCTACCCTCCGATTCCCGCGGAACGCAACGCCGCCGAGGCCTTGATGGATCTGTGGCAACGGAACGACCCGGTCTTCTGGCGCGCCTTCCGCGCAGGAGCCACCCAGTTGCCAAAGGACCGCACCAATGTCTGGGATCCGTCACTGCCCTTTCTCGGGGCTGGGATGCGCAGGATTCCACGATCCACGGTGATGGATCCAGATGCCCGGCGCGCCGCCGAGGCTTTCCTTCGCGAGGATTCCTCCCGGTTGGCCGAGATTCGGGCGGCGTTGGCCCGACCGGAATGCCGTTTCCCGGTGATTCTCACCAACGGTTTCGGTGCTCTGATGCCCCATCTGAAGTCCATCCGGACCGAAGCCTCCCGTCTCCGTATCGGCGTGGCCGTGGCGACCGACGACTGCCATATCGCCATCGCCTTGGGTGGCATGGAGACCACGACGCAGCTGGCCGGCCATTTGGCCGGCGAGCCCTTCCTGATCAATCAGCTGGTGCGCATCGCCCTGCTGAACGGGGTCCTCGACGACGCCAGCCGGCTGTTGTCCCACTGCGATCTGGATTCGGATCAGTTGGACACTCTGGCAAAGGTGTTGGGACGGACCGACGTTGGGGGAGCCCTTGAAGACGCCTTGATCGCCGAGGTTCCTCAGGGCGTGTCGCTCTTCGCCCCAACGATGGACTCACCCTATGGCCCGGCACAGCGGTTTGGGTGGGTCTTCGATGCCATCGGGTCGAAGGGTGCCGATCGTCGACTGTATCTCGAGACCCTCTTGGAGCTGACCCGGCTGGCAACGAATGCCTCACACTCCGCGGTTGCTGAATTCGAACGTGTGGCCCGATCGGCTGCGGAGACGGCCTGGTCAAAAGTCCCAAACTGGGCTGTCAGTGGGATGCTCCTGAAACCCCTCGCCCAGCTGCCGCCCATATTCGTCGGGCTCGAAGCACGCCGCCGCGCGGCATTCGTTGCCCTTGCCCTGGAACGCCATCGGCTCGCACAGCATGGGGAACTGCCCCAATCCCTGACCGACGTTTCAAAGGAACTTCTGCCCGCCATTCCCACCGATCCGTTCGATGGCAATCCCTTGCGGTACCGCCGGAGGGGTCGCGGGTACGTCCTCTACTCCGTGGGATCGGATTTACAGGACGACAACGGAAAG